>JAQVEQ010000213.1 GCA_028697875.1 Novosphingobium sp.
CCCGCCAGAGGCGTTGATAGTGTGCGCTGGCCAATCGGTCGGCTTCCACCTGTTCGATGGCCGTCAACGGGCGCTGCAGGCGGATTGCGTCCAGTTCGCCAGTGCGGCGGTGCTGATCGGCAATGGACATCTTGCGGAGCGGGCGCTTGCTCATGCGGCGGCCCTCCTTTCCGGTTGTTCGGGTTGGTGCCTGGCGGCGAGGATTGCGCCGCGCGTCGGGTGGCCGTTTTCGCGCCGCCAGGTGTGAGCGATGGCGGCGGTGTCGCGGATATGGCTGGCATGCGAGCAGCTGGGCCGTTCGCGTTCGGCCCACCAGCGCATGGCGCACAGGGCCAGCCCCTGCCGGTCTTCGGCATCGGTCCACTGGCCCCCGTTTTCGGCCACCATGTCGAGCCAGCGGCCAATGGCGATATCGAGCGCGGCAATCCTGTCTGCGAGCGTGCCGGGGCTGGCCGGATCGCCTTCACCGAAGGCGATCCAGTTCCAGTCCTTCGCGATCGCGCGCCAGGCATCCAGATCGGTGCGGGCATCGTCGGCCGCGATGCGCCCGGCCTTCACCAGATCGGGATAGGAATCGCGGCGGCGAGTGTAGGCTGCGCGCGCTTCGGCCGCGATATCGTCGGTATCGTGGATGGCGTGCGCCGGGTTGGCGATGCGCGGATGGGTCCAGTCCGTCATCAGAACGGAATCCCGTCATCACAGGCGGGCGACGTGTAAGACGTGCGTTGTGGTCCGCAGTTTACGCTGTAGCGCGGTTCCAGAACATAAAATGTCCTGCCGGGGTTAGTGGCCGCGAGGCGTTCAGCCTCTCGCTCCGCTTCGCCCTGCGTGGAATGTTGAAATCGCGGGGGCGTAAGGCCAGTGGGAGACCACACCAGCCAGAAATGCGCCTCTTTCTGATTGCAAAACTTGCTCATTCCACACCGCCTTTCCCATCCGGTACGGATCCGGGATTTTCGGCCATGGCGGCGTAAGTGATGAGCTGGGCGGCCAGTGCGCGGGCCTGCGCCGGGGTGAGGTAGAAGCCCAGCGGAAGATAGCGCATCAGGACATTTTCCGGCGCCATCGCGATCTGGAACTGGCCGCTGTCCTGCTTTTCGAGAAACAGCATGAAGGGCTGCGCCTGGCGCTGGGCGATTTCGGCCTGTTCGATCCGTTCGATGCAATCCGGGCAGCGCAGGATTGGTGCCTTGCCATGGGTGCCAGGCTGAAGGTCCCAGCCATCGGGGATGCGGTGGGAGGGGCCATGGTGCGTGCTGCCGCAATCGTTGCAGATGAACGCATAGCACGGTGTATTTCCGGCGGGATCGTAACCGATCCACACCGGCTCTTTCAGAGCAGTGTTCATGGTCGTTTCCTTCGTGGGGGTGCGGTGGGACATCAGGCGAGGCCCAGCGCGGTCTTGTAAGTGTCGAGGATTGCTTCCGCTTCGCGGCGCAGGTCCGGCTGCATCTTGCGCATGGCGATGATCGCGCCGATCGCCTTCACGTCGAAGCCAAGGGCCTTCGCTTCGGCGTTGACGTCGCGAATATCGTCCGCGATTCCGGCCTTCTCTTCTTCGAGCCGTTCGCGCCGTTCGATGAGCTGCTGAAGCTGCTGGGCGGCCGTGTCGGGGTTCGCCTCTATCGGGTCCGGCCTGGGCCGGGCCTTGCGCTTCTTCTTCGGCTGTTCTGGCGGAACAGGGCGGAATTCGTGGCGATAGCCGCCCTGTCCATCGGGAACGCGGACAAGCGCCATGGGCTGCGCATCCGCAGGTGCAGTGGCCGTCATACCGGCAGTGCCTCCTCATGTTGGGTATCGTGGAAGACCCAGCAGTGGCGGTTCTTCCCGTCGCGGCAGTTGACCTGCTTGTTGCCAAGGAATTTCCGGGTCTTGCTGGTGGTCAGCAGTTTCTTCAGTTCCAGCATCGTGCCGCCGGGAATCGAAATGCGGTGCTGGGCAAAGGCCAGTTCGATTTCGGGCATGCTGACCGCGATCAGGCCCTTTTCGGCCTTGCGGTAATGGTTGAGGCCGTAGCACTCGGTTTCCAGCTTCCCTTCGGTCAGCTTCTGGTGGAGGAAGTCGAAGCTTTCCCAGAACTGGACCACGGCCGGATGATCGGCCCCGAGCGCGCCGTGCTGTTGCAGGCACATGCGAGTGATGAGTTCGTGCCCTTCGGCCACCTGCGACGGGGTGATGACGGGCTTGCCGTCGATCGCCATGGCGTGTGCCAGGCAGTCGAGCGCGGCGGCCAGCTGGGCATGGTTGAAGGCAAGCCGGTCATTCTGCGCTTCGGGATGATCCAGCAGGCGGGCTTCGTGGATCGGGAATCGCTGGTGGTAGTAATCGAGGATCGGCTTTTCCTGCCGGATCATCGCCACCATCCAGTGCGACACGTCGCGCGTGTCGTACTTCTTCAGCCGGTTGCCCGCTGCCTTGCCTTCGGCGGTAAAGCGGCCCTTGTCGACGAACAGGGGCATGATGCGTTCCAGCACCGCGTCTTCGGCATCGCGGATCGGATCGTTCTGGGCGATGACCATGGCGCCGCGAAACGGCGGGCTGAAGGTATCTGTGCCGCCATTGGCGATGCCACGCGTGCGGGGCGAATGGCCGTTGTAGATCTTCTTCAGTTCCGACCAGTCGAACTTGCGGGCGACGGGCTGGTCTTTCTTGCGGTCCCCTTCCAGGAACACCACGGGCAGGTTGCCGTATTTGACCAGTTCGCGCGCGATGCCGGCGGCCGTGGCGCTGGCCGGGTCGAAGCCTTCGTAATTGTGCAGGCGGGCGACCAGCTTCCACAGGAAGATAAGCAGGGTGGATTTGCCGGAGCCGGGCGGCCCCGCAATTTCGAGGAAGCCAAGGCTTTGCTGGTCGCGGCGGACCTGTTCGGCAAACAGGGTGAGAAGCCAGAACGCCAGCGCGACAAGGCCCAGCGATCCGAAGGCGGTGTAGAGATCGTTCCACCACGAATAGTTCAGATCGTGCGGATCGTACCGGATCGCGAATTCGCCGCTGGCGGCCTTGGGCTTCAG
The DNA here is from genome assembly GCA_028697875.1 of Novosphingobium sp. Lineage (GTDB taxonomy): Bacteria > Pseudomonadota > Alphaproteobacteria > Sphingomonadales > Sphingomonadaceae > Caenibius. The sequence goes on from JAQVEQ010000213.1 coordinate 3,012, forward strand.
GCCGACCTTGCCGATTTCGAAGAAGTCTTCTTCGTTCAGCGGGATCACGCGGCCATCGGTGACGGCCAGGTCATCGAACATCCATGCGCCGTGTTCGATCGAGTAGCCCGAGAAGTAGAGCAGATCGACAGTGCGGATATTGTCCAGCTGCCGTTCCATCAGCTTGTCCAGCTGGTAGTTCGTGCCGGTGAACATGCCGCCGGGGGCAACCGAGATCAGCCGCTTCTTGAATTCGCCCGCGCCTGCGACGGCAGGGCCGGGGAAGGGCGCCTTCACCGTGTCCTGTTTGCCGGGGAAATCGACGCGGACATAATAGCTGCTGTCGTTCAGCGCCTCGTCACGCTGGAAATAGAGGGTGCGGAAGACGCAGTTGGCGATTTCCTGCACTTCGACCGCTTCGCGCGCGGCCCTGTGCCATTTCTCTTCATTGTCGAGAGCCGCGAGCGTCTTGTCCTCGCCATAGGACTGGATCAGTTCGTTGATCCGTTCGACCGAGAATTTCGCCCACAGCTGGCGGCTCTTGAACGTCAGGGGGAATTCGCTGCGGCGTGACCGGCGGTAGAGCAGGAACGCCTTTTCCGCGGCGTTTTCGGCAATCGTGATGTCGCCGTTTTCCAGATAGGTTTCGAGATCGGCAGCCTTCAGCTTCTTGCGCTTGAGCAGGTCGTTCCAGTCGAGCTTCGTCCCTTCGCCATCGGGGCGGACCTGCGCGGCGCGGGCTTTCCATCCATCGTCGCGCGCCTGTTCGACATATTGGCGGGTGAAGCGGACCCCGGCCGGGCCGACATCGTATGCGAACACCAGCGTCGGCCGCCGGGCATGCGGGCCGATCGCGGCCACGGCCTTGGCCAGTTCATCCAACCATTCCCTGGGGTAGTTGTTGGTGGACATGGTGGACGCGGCCAGCGTGCCGGGCCGTTCCGTTTCGAACGCTTCGCCCAGGGCCACCGTGTCGAAGATGCCTTCCGCGAACCATACTTCGTCCGCCTTGGCGAAATCGTCGAATGTCAGGCCGGGGTGATGCCAGGCATGGCCGCGATAGCTGTAGCCATACTTGATGTTCGCCTTCTTCTTGCCGAAGCGGTAAGTCCGGTCGATCAGCCGTTCCCACCAGCCCCCGTTCGGCAGTTCGAAGCGGACGGTTGCGGATCCCGCGTTCAGCCTCTTGTCCTGGTACCATTCCTGCGAATAGCACCCGGCCAGCTTGACGATGTTCAGCCCGCGTTCGTCGCGCAGGTATGCCTTGGCGGCGGCGTGCGGGTCTTCCTGTGTCTGGGGGTGCCGGTCGGACCAGTTATCGAACAGGTCGGAATAGAGATCGCGGATCGACCATTCGTGGCCGCACTTGTTTTCGCGCCCGCATTTCAGCACCCACGGGCTTTCGGCGTAGAAATAGAGTTCCTTGCCCTTGCAGTCCGGGCAGCGGCCACCGCGTATCACGCGCCCCTTGGCATGCGGCGGGAAACTGTAGTCCGTCCGCAGCTTGGAAATGATCTTCTGGCGCAGGTTGTCGTCCAT
>JAQVEQ010000027.1 GCA_028697875.1 Novosphingobium sp.
TGCCGAGGAATCGTTCGAAAACGGTCTTCTCGAATATCCGCATTATACCCGACCTGTCGAATGGGAAGGGCGCACGATCCCTGAAGTGCTGCGATCGGGGGATCATGCGAAGATCGCCGCCTGGCGGAAACAACGGGCGGAAGATGACACACGGTTACGCAGGCCGGACCTTTGGGAGCGCCACAGGGGCGCTCGGGCCCAGTCTGCCTCTGGCGCGCGGCAAGAAAGTAAGGACCAGGCTCAATGAACCTGATTCAGCAGATCGAGGCCGAGGAAATCGCCAAGGCCGCCAAGGATATTCCGGAATTCCGTCCCGGTGACACCGTGCGCGTCGGCGTGAAGGTCGTCGAAGGTACCCGTACCCGCGTGCAGAACTACGAAGGCGTCTGCATCGCCCGTTCGAACCGCGGCATGGGTTCCAACTTCACCGTGCGCAAGATCAGCTTCGGCGAAGGCGTGGAACGCGTCTTTCCGATCTACTCGCCGAACATCGACAGCATTACCGTCGTCCGTCGCGGTGTCGTGCGGCGGGCGAAGCTCTACTACCTGCGTGGCCGCACCGGTAAACGTGCGCGTATCGCAGAACGGCGCGAATTCCAGAGCGCCGGCCAGGGGTCCTGAGGGCCTTAACGCCGCACAAAAGCGAAATTCGCGAAAGGGGCGTCCTGGCAAACCAGCCGGGGCGCCCCTTTCCTTTTTGCGCGTCCTTTCGCCATCACGATCTTCACCCGGAACCGACGATGAGCAGCAAGCCCATAAAGCCCGGCCGCGAACGGCCTGCCCTTGGACTGGGCGGTGCCTGGGCGATGGCCGTCGGCGGGATGATCGGCGGCGGGATATTCTCGACCTTGGGCGTGGTGATTTCCGTCGCGGGGGAGTGGGCCTGGCTCAGCTTCCTGATCGGCGGCGTGGTCGCATTGGCTTCCGGCCATTCCTATTCCGCCCTGACCCGCCAGTTGGACGAGCCGGGCGGGTCCTATGCCTATTTGCGCGCGATGAACTGGAACCGGACGGCGCGCTATGTCGTGTGGCTGCTGATCTTCGGCTACACGCTGACTGTCGCCGTCTATGCCGTGACTTTCGGCGCCTATGCCGCCCATGCCGTCGGCCAGGACGGGATGACCGCGCGGATCGCCGGGATTGCGGCAATCGTGATCCTGACCGGCGTCAACCTGATCGGTGCGTCCGAAGCTTCGGCGCTGGAACAGGTCGCGGTGTGGGGCAAGCTGGCGATCCTGTTCGGCCTTGCCATGATCGGGCTGTGGCATTGGGCGCCGGAACGGCTGGTGCTGGATCCGGGTCATCCGGCCAGTTGGTCCGGGGCGCTGGTCGGTACCGGAGTGGTGTTCATGGCCTATGAGGGCTTCCAGCTGCTGAGCTACGACTACGACGAGATGCGCCATCCCGCGCGGACCATTGCAGTGGCGATGCCGCTGGCGATCGTGGTGACGGCCCTTGCCTATATCCTCGTCGCGGTCGGGGCCGGCATGCTGGCCGGCGGTCCGGCAATCGTCGAACAGGAAGAAGTGGCGCTCGCCCTTGCCGGGAGGGAAGCGCTCGGCTCGTTCGGGTTCTACGCCGTCACGCTGGCGGCCGTGTTCTCCGCCTCGTCGGCAATCAACGCCACTGTCTTCGCGACGGCGCGGCTGGCGGAAACGGCGGCCAAGGACGGGGAGTTGCCGGCCCTGTTCGCCAAGCGCGACGCGCGCAATGTGCCCTGGGCGGGCACCTTGCTGATTTCCGCCGTGGCGATCGTTTTGGTGACGATCGGCGGGATCGAAAGCCTGGTCGAGGGCGGAAGCTTCGTCTTCCTTCTCGTCTTTTCTCTGGTCAATGCGCTGGCGATCGTTCGTCGCGCGGGCGCGCGCTGGATTGCCGTCGCGGGGCTCGCGGGCTCGCTGTCGGCGGCAGTGATGCTGGTGCTTTACCTGGCTGGAGTTGTGTGAACTTGTGCTGCGGGAAAATGGGGTCTAACCGGCGCCGTCCCGCAACGCGGCATTGCGGAAAGTGAAAGGTTGTTACGATGGGTTATCGTGTTGCGGTTGTCGGTGCGACGGGGAATGTCGGGCGCGAAATGCTCGCCATCCTGGCCGAGCGTGAATTCCCCTGCGACGAAGTGGCGGCGGTTGCCAGCCCGCGCTCGACGGGTACGGAAATCGAATTCGGCGATACCGGCAAGATGCTGAAGGTGAAGAATATCGAGCATTTCGACTTCACCGGCTGGGATATCGCGCTGTTCGCCGCGGGTTCCGGCCCGACGCAGATCTATGCGCCCAAGGCGGCGTCGCAGGGCTGCGTGGTGATCGACAACTCGTCGCTCTACCGCATGGACCCGGACGTGCCGCTGATCGTGCCGGAAGTGAACCCGGACGCGATCGACGGCTATACGAAGAAGAACATCATCGCGAACCCCAACTGCTCGACCGCGCAGATGGTCGTGGCGCTCAAGCCGCTGCATGACGCGGCGACGATCAAGCGCGTCGTCGTTTCGACCTACCAGTCGGTGTCGGGCGCGGGCAAGGCGGGCATGGACGAGCTGTTCGAACAGAGCCGCGCGATCTTTGTCGGCGATCCGGTGGAACCGAGGAAGTTCACCAAGCAGATCGCCTTCAACGTCATCCCGCACATCGACGTCTTCCTCGACGACGGGTCGACCAAGGAAGAGTGGAAGATGGTGGTCGAGACGAAGAAGATCCTCGACCCCGCGGTCAAGGTGAACGCCACCTGCGTGCGCGTGCCGGTGTTCGTCGGCCACGCGGAATCGATCAACCTCGAGTTCGAGAAGGAAATCTCGGCCGAACAGGCGCAGGACATCCTGCGCGAGGCGCCGGGCATCATGCTCGTCGACAAGCGCGAGGACGGCGGATACGTCACCCCGGTCGAATGCGCTGGCGACAGCGCGACTTACATCAGCCGCGTGCGCGAGGACCCGACGGTCGAAAGCGGTCTCGCCCTGTGGTGCGTCTCCGACAACTTGCGCAAGGGCGCCGCGCTCAATGCGGTGCAGATCGCCGAACTGCTCGGCCGCCGTCACCTCAAGAAGGGCTGACGGTCCGATCCATTCAGGAAAAGGCCCGTCCCGGCTCGGCCGGGGCGGGCTTCTTCTATCCGTATACCGTTTGTCCTCAGTGGCCGGACGGGGGCGCGGAATAGGTGGGCTGCGATGCGGCCTTGAGCATGAAGACCAGCGGCAGGGTCGCGATCGACAGCCACATCATGACGTGGAAATCGTCGATATAGGCGATCATCGCGGCCTGGCGGTTGATTTCGCCATCGACCACGCGCAGCGCCACCTCGCCGATCGATTGGTAACGGTCGACCGTCGAGAAATCGAGCACCCCGGCGATATTGCCCGTGATGTGGCTTGCCTGGTCGCTATGGCTGACCTGCACGTTGCGCGAGAACAGGGCCATCATGATCGAAATGCCGATCGACGATCCGACCGAGCGGAACAGGTTGAGCAGGCTCGAGCCCTCCGCGCGCAGATAGGCGGCGAGAGTGGAGAAGGCCATGACGTTGATCGGCAGAAACGCCATGCCCATGCCGACGCCCATGATTACGCCCGATGTGATGATATGGAAGCGGTCCACCGCGAGCGACCAGCCGGACATCTGGTAAAGAGAGTAGGACAGCAGGATCATGCCGCCGCTGATCATGATCCGTGAATCCACCCCGCGGCGTACCAGCCAGCCGGCGAACTGCATGGCGAAGAGCACGCCGACGCTGCGCGGCATGAGCAGGAGGCCGGTGTCGATCGTGTTGTAGCCTAGCAGGTTCTGCATCATCGGCGGCAGCAGGGCCATGTTGGCGAACATTACCATGCCGGTCAGGACCATGAGTACCATGGCCACCGAGAAATTGACGTCGGCGAACAGGTGGCGGTCGAACAGCGGGTGTTCGACCGCGGTGAAATGGATCAGGGCGACCCACATCGAGGAAACGATGATCCCGACGTAGATCCAGCTTTCCATCGAGTCGAACCAGTCGACCTGCGGCCCGCGATCGAGCAGCATCTGCAGCGCGGCGAGTGCAGCGGCGACCAGGACGAAGCCGAGAAAATCGAACGGGCGGTCTTTCGATTCGGTGGCAGGCAGTTGCGCCAGAAGGATGGTCAGCGAAACCGCGCCGAGCGGGACGTTGACGTAGAAGATCCAGCGCCAGTTCCAGTTTTCGGTCAGCCACCCGCCCAGGACCGGGCCGACGATCGGGCCGATCACGACGCCGAGGCTCCACAGGGCCATGACTTGCGCGTGCTTGCTCGGCCGCGTGGCGTCGAGCATCGAGCTTTGGCTCAATGGCAGGATGAAGGCCCCGGATACGCCCTGGAAGGCCCGGAAGATGACCATTTCCTCGAGGTTCTGGGCCATGCCGCACATCATCGAGGTTATGATGAACCCGGCGACCGAGGCGATGAACAGGCGGCGCGTCCCGACCCGGTTGGCCAGCCACCCGGTAAGCGGCAGCGCCACGGCGCTGGCGATGATGTAGCTGGTGAGGACCCAGGTGACGGTATCGGGCTGTGCGCCGAGAGCCGACTGCATGTGCGGCAGCGCGACGTTGGCAATGGTGGAATCGAGTACCTGGATCAGCGCGGCCATCATCGTGCCGATCATCAGCATCGGATGATTGCCGACAGGGTAGCGCGGGACGTCCGCTATCGGTGCGGCGTCCGGCTGTGCCGTGCGGCGGCGTCCGGCCGGTGAAGACGCGTTGCTGGCCACGCGGGTCAGCGGCCCTTGTCGTTGGTGTAGACCGTCACGTGGGCGGACAGCCCGGCAATCAGCGAACGCGGGCTTTTCCCGTCGATCGCGATCCGCACCGGCACGCGTTGGGTTACTTTCACCCAGTTGCCGGTCGCGTTCTGCGCGGGGAGGACCGAGAACTCGGAACCCGTACCCGCGCCGATCGAGGCGACATGGCCTTCCAGGGGCACATCGGGATAGGCATCGAGCCGGATCTTCGCCCGCTGCCCGACCCGCATGTCTTCAAGGTCGGTTTCCTTGAAGTTGGCTTCGATGTAGCTGTCGTCGCTTTCCACGATGGTCACGACCGGCAGGCCGGTCACGAGCATCTGCCCCTTCTGCAACCGGTCGGATTCGGCAACCACCCCGGAAACGGGCGCGCGCACGGTGGTGCGGTCGAGGTTGAGTTGCGCTGTCGCCCGGTGGGCCTGCGCCACGGCGATCTGCGGGTTCACGCCGGGCACGGCCGCACCGCTGGCGAGGCGCGCGCGGGCTTCGTTCTGGCGGGCCAGCGCATCGCGCAGGGACGACCTGGCCTGCTCGACCGCGTGCTGGGCGGCGTCATAGTCGGCCTTGGTCGTGAAACCGCGTTCCCATAGCGCCTTCTGGCGCGCGAAGTTGGCTTCGGCAAAGGCGATATCCTCGCGCGCGGAGGCGATGTCGGTGCCGGACAGGTCGGTGTCGTTGGCAAGCGCGGTAACGTTGGCCTGGGCACTGGCGAGGCTCGCGTTGGCTTGCTGGACCTGCAGCTGGAACGGTTCCGGATCGATGCGGAACAGCAGCTGGCCGGCCTCGACGTGCTGGTTTTCCTTCACGAACACGCCCTGGATCACGCCGCCGACCTCGGCGCTGACCGAGACCTTGTCCTGCTGGATATAGGCGTTGTCGGTCGAGACCTTGCCCTGTTCCAGGAACCAGTAGGTGACACCGCCAATGAGCAGCAGCAGCGGGACGCTGAGCATGGCGATCAGGCGCAGGCGCTTGCTGCCGATGCGGTTGCCGCCTTCGCGGCCGGGCAGGTCCGCGCCCGATTGTTCGTCCTGAAAGGTGGGATCGGCCTCAGCCATGAGCAGTTCTGTTCCGGTTTTCGGTTGGTTTGTCCTGCGTGGCGGTCAGCTTTTCCGAAAGACGCAAAAGCAGATCGCGCAACGCGCTCAATTCGTCGGACGTAAAGCCCGATTCAATATCATGCACAAGGCCATCTATCTCGGCCTGGAGATCCGGCGCCATGTCCCGTGCCCGGGCGGAGCGGGAAAGCAGGCGGGCCCGGCGGTCGTTGGGGTCGGGGCTGCGCTCGATCAATCCGGCTTCGACCATCCTGTCGACCATGCGGCACAAGGTGATCGGTTCGACTTCCAGCAGGTTCGCGTAATAGCTTTGCTGTTCGCCTTCGTGCGCGCCGAGCGTCATCAGCAGGCGCGCCTGGGGGCCGGTCACGCCGATTCCGCGCATCCGTTCGTCGAACATGCGGCGCATGTGCCGGGCGCAGTCGGCAAGAAGATATCCGATATCCCTCATGGTAAGGCCCAATATAATAAGGTAGCTTACTATGCAAGGCGAATTTGTGCGCTGCGGCATATTTTGCGTTGGGGCAGCAGGCAGGCTATCGCGACACGGTAAACCCGAAGGCATCTGGCCAGACCATTGGAAACAAGCGTGAAAACTCGATGACGACCGAATTGCACAGTGAATTCGCGATAGCCCGGGACGGTGTCCGGCTGGCTGTCCACCGGCTGGGGGCGGGGCGGCCCGTGGTCCTGTTGCACGGCCTTTTTTCCCATGCGGAGATGAACTGGGTCCGATTCGGTCACGCGCGGGCGCTTGCCGATGCCGGGTTCGAGGCGATCATGCCCGACTTGCGCGCCCATGGGCAGAGCGAGGCGCCGCACGATCCCGCGGCCTATTCCCGCGACGTCCTGGTCCGCGATGTCGAGGACGTGGTTGCCCACTACGGGCTGGCCGATTTCGACCTGGCCGGGTTTTCGCTTGGCGCGCGGACCTCGACGGCGGCAGTGATCGCGGGAGTGGCGCCCCGGCGGCTGGTGCTGGCGGGCATGGGGCTGCAAGGCCTGTCCGGCTGGAATCGCCGCGCCGCCTTCTTCATCGATGCGATCGACCGCTTCGACGAGGTCAAGCGCGGCGATCCGGCTTTTTTCGCGGTCCAGTTCATGAAGACGACCAAGGTCGACCGCGTGGCGGCACGCCTGCTGCTCGGTTCGGTCGGCGATATTGCCGAGCAGGACCTTGCTCGTATCGCGATGCCCGCGCTGGTCCTGTGCGGCGACCAGGACCGAGACAACGGTTCGCCGGATGCCTTGGCGGAGGCCCTGCCGGATGGGCGGATGGCCGTGATTCCCGGAACCCACATGAGTTCGGTTGCCGAACCCGCGCTGGGCCGGGCAATCGTGGATTTCCTCACGGCCTGAAGGCAAAAAGAAACCCCCTTCCGCGGGGAAGGGGGTTTCTCGAATATAGTCCCGAAAGGACCGCCGACTGGCGTTCGCGTCAGCCTCAGGCTGCGGCGTCGTCCTCGGCGGGCGCTTCTTCCACGGCGATCTCGCCGGGTTCCGCGTTGGGGTCCTTTTCCTCGGTGAAGCCTTCGGTGTTCGCCGCTTCTTCTTCGAAGAGCTGCGCGATCACGTCGACGCCCTGGCTCTGCAGTTCGGCTTCGTCATCCGAGCGGGCAACGTTGGCCTTCACGGTGACGTGGACTTCCGGGTGCAGGGCGATGGTCACGTCGAACATGCCGAGGGTCTTGATCGGCGCGCCGAGGATGACCTGCTTCTTGTCGACCTTGTGGCCCTTTTCTTCCAGGCCGGCGACGATGTCGCGCACGTTGACCGAGCCATAGAGCTGGCCCGAGTTCGACGAGGCACGGATCAGGACGATTTCGGTACCGGCGACCAGCTGGCCGGCCTTTTCGGCGTCGGTGCGGCGTTCCGCGTTTTCCTTTTCCAGGCGTTCGCGGTTGGCTTCGAAGACGGCCTTGTTGGCTTCGTTGGCGCGCAGCGCCTTCTTCTGGGGCAGCAGGAAGTTGCGGGCGTAGCCGTCCTTGACGGTCACGACGTCGCCGATGCTGCCCAGCTTCTCGATGCGTTCGAGCAGGATGATATCCATGGGTTCTGCCTCCTTACTTCACGATGTAGGGCAGCAGGCCGATCGTGCGCGCGCGCTTGATCGCCTTGGAAAGTTCACGCTGCTTCTTCGCGGAAACGGCAGTGATGCGGCTCGGGACGATCTTGCCGCGTTCGGACATGAAGCCCTGCAGCAGACGGACGTCCTTGTAGTCGATCTTCGGCGCATTCTTGGCCGAGAACGGGCAGCTCTTGCGGCGGCGGAAAAACGGACGGGCCATGATCAGTTCTCCTCGCGGTCGCGGCTGCGGCGACGTTCACGGTCGTTCTTGCGCATCATCACCGACGGGCCGGCTTCGTGTTCGTCGACACGGACGGTCATGTAACGAATGATGTCTTCGTTGATGCGGTTCTGGCGTTCCAGCTCCTCGACCACCGAGCCGGGGGCTTCGATGTTGAGCATCACGAAATGCGCCTTGCGATTGCGGTCGATCTTGTAGGCGAGGTTCTTGAGGCCCCAGGTTTCGGTCTTGGTGACCTTGCCTTCACCCTGTTCGACGATTTCGGTCGCGGCGGCGGCCAGGGCGTCGACCTGAGCCTGGCTCAAGTCCTGGCGCGCGAGAAAAACATGCTCGTAAAGCGGCATGTGCGCTGTCCTTTTCATTTCCTGCCGATCGCTGGCTGATCCGCACCATTGCGGGGCCCCTCCGGCTTTCTTCAAGTACCCGTGCTTTACGCGGGAGCCGCGCGCATACAGTTTTTTCCCGGGATTGCAAGGATAGAAGGGGCTGTGGCCGCCTTTTCCCCGTGTTCAGGACAAGCGGACGAGAATGTCCTTCGCGAAGGCCGACAAGGTATCGTCGCGCGCGCCCATCACCACGATCCGGTCGGTCGACTGGGCCAGCGAAGTAATCAGGGCGGCGCAGCCTTCGCGTGTCGGGATATATTCGGCCCGGCCGCCTGCCTCCCGGATCAGTTGCACGATCCGTTCGCTCCCTTCGCTGCGGTCGACCGTGCCGCCGTAATAGACCGGGTCGCACAGGACGGCGAGGTCGTCCGGCCCCAGTTCTTCCGCGAAGGTCCGGGCCAGTTCGTGGCCCATCTGGCGCAAGGGGCCATAGCCGTGCGGCTGGAAGAACGCGATCACCCGGCCCGGATGGCTCTTGAGCGTGCGCAGGGTGGCGCGGCATTTTTCCGGGTTGTGGCCGAAATCGTCGATCACGGTGATGCCCGAAGGGCTGGTGCCGACAATATCGAACCGGCGGGCCAGCCCGGCAAAGCCCGCCAGGGCGGCTACGGCATCGGCCACCGGGACCCCGGCGGCGTGGGCGCCGGGAATCGCGGCGAGCGCGTTGGCGAGATTGTGGCGGGCGGGGACTTGCAGGACCAGCGAATGGCGCAGGCCCTCCAGCCGGTCGACCACCTGCGCGGCAATGCCCGTCGGCGTATGAACGGTGCTGCCCGGTTCGATCCCGATCATCGCCGTTTCGTCGTCGATGGCATAAGTGACGGTGGATTTCGCCCGGCCGGCAAGCAACCGGCTCTCGTAATCGTCGAGATTGATCGCCGCGATCCCCGACACGGCGAGGAAATCGCCGAACAGGGCGCGCAGTTCCTCCATGCTCTTGTGGTCGAGGCTGACATTGAGCAGCACGGCCACACTCGGCCGGTACAGGGCGATCGAACCGTCGCTTTCGTCCACTTCCGAAACGAACAGGCCGCCATTGCCGACCCGCGCGCTGGCGAAGGGAATGTCGCCGGAAACGAAGTTCTTCATCACCGCGCCGTTCATGATCGTGGGGTCGCGGCCTGCCTGGTGCATGATCCAGCCCAGCATCCCGGTCACGGTCGACTTGCCGCTGGTCCCGCCCACGGCAATGGAAAAGGGCGCGCGGTTGAACAGGGTGGAGAGCAGGCTGGCACGGCTCATCCGTTCGCAGCCGAGTTCCCGGGCGCGAACCATTTCGGGGATCGTGTCCTCCACTGCGGCGGAGGCGACGAGGATCTGGTCCCGGCTGACGATTCCGCTGCCGTCTTGCGGGTGGAGCGCGATGCCCTGCGCTTCGAGCCAGGCGAACTTCTCGGGCGTGCGGCCTTGGTCGCGGCTGCGGTCGGAACCCGCGATTTCGGCCCCTTGGCCGCGCAGGATCATCGCCAGCGGCAGCATGCCGGAGCCGCCGATGCCGCAGAAGAACCAGGGATGCGCTGTCAGGTCGGACGAATAGTCGTTCATGGGACCTCGGTATGCAGTTGTGCGAAACAACACAAGCTGGCTAGGAAGCGACATGACCCGGATAGCTGTCTGTGCACCGTCGACGCCGCTCCAGCGGGAGGATGCCGACCGCGTGTGGGCCCTGGCCGAAACCGGGTTTCCCGGCGTCGAACTCCATTTTCACGAACAGTGCTTCGTCACGGAGGGGCATTTTGCCGGGGCGGATGCCGTGCGCTGCGCGGCGTTCCTCGAATGCGCCAACGATCCGGCATTCGGCGCCGTGTGGTTCGCGCGCGGCGGCTATGGCGCCAACCGGATCGCGGCGGCGGCCGTTGCCGGGCTGGGCGAGGCTGCGCGGGACAAGGCGTACCTGGGCTATTCGGACGGCGGATACCTGCTCGCCGCGCTGTACCGGGCCGGGATCGGGCGCCCCGCGCATGGTCCCATGGCGGTGGACGTGCGCCGCGAAGGCGGCGATGCGGCAGTGCGCCGGGCGCTGGGCTACCTTTCCGGCGATGGCGGCGGGCTGGAACCGTCGCTGGACGGGCGGCCTGCCGTCGCGTTCAACCTCATGACGCTGGCCATGCTATGCGGCACCGAATTGATGCCGGACCTGTCCGGTCACGTGGTTATGGTCGAGGAAGTGTCCGAGCATCTCTATGCCATCGACCGCCTGTTCTTCCACGTGACGCAGCATTTGCGCGGCATTGCCGGATTGCGGCTCGGCCGGGTGAGCGACGTGCCGGAAAACGACCGGCCGTTCGGTGCCAATGTGGACGAAATCGCACGGGATTGGTGCGGGCGGGCGGGCATCCCCTTCCTCGGAGGGGCGGATATCGGGCACGATCCTGCCAACAGGATTGTGCCGTTCGGACTTGCGGGAGGGGCCGCAGGGCAATAACCGCCCGCGGCAAAGGTCCTTCGAGACGCGGCCAGGCCGCCCTCGGGACGATTGGAGGAAGAGATGAGAGCATTCGTTTTCCCGGGGCAGGGCAGCCAGAAAGTCGGCATGGGCAAGGAACTGGCCGATGCCAGCGCAGTCGCCCGCGAAGTGTTCGAGGAAGTGGACGAGGCGCTGTCGCAGAAACTCTCCGCCTTGATGTTCGAAGGGCCGGAAGACCAGTTGACCCTTACCGAGAACGCGCAGCCGGCGATCATGGCCAATGCCATCGCCACTCTGCGCGTGCTGGAAAAGGAAGGCGGGCTGACCATCGCCGGCAAGGGCGATTGCGTCGCGGGCCACAGCCTCGGCGAATATACGGCGCTTTGTGCGGTGGGCGGCTTCTCGCTTGCCGACACGGCGCGGCTGCTCAAGCTGCGCGGGCAGGCCATGCAGGCTGCCGTGCCGGTGGGCGAAGGCGCGATGTGCGCGCTGCTCGGCGCCGACGTGGACAAGGCGCAGGCGCTGGCCGATGCGGCTGCCGAAGGCCAGGTCTGCACTGTCGCCAACGATAACGACCCGACGCAGGTCGTGCTGTCCGGGCATAGGGAAGCGATCGAGCGGGCCGTGGCCATGGTCAAGGACCACGGGATCAAGCGCGGCGTGCTGCTGCCGGTTTCCGCGCCGTTCCATTGCCCGCTGATGCAGCCGGCCGCCGACGCCATGGCCGAAGCGCTGGCGAAAACCCCGGTCCAGCCGCTGCGCCTGCCAGTCTATGCCAACGTCACCGCCGCTCTCGTCAGCGACCCGGCGGAAGAACAGCGGCTGCTGGTCGAACAGGTCTGCGGCCGCGTGCGCTGGCGCGAAAGCGTGATTGCCATGAAGGCGGCGGGCGTCGAACATTTCGTCGAGCTGGGCGGCAAGGTGCTCGGCCCGATGATCTCGCGCTCGGTGCAGGACGTGACGGTCACCAGCGTGATCGCCATGTCCGACATAGAAGCACTCGCGGCAGCTTTGTAATCTTTCAGGAGTTTTGAGGATGTTCGACCTTACAGGCATGACCGCGCTGGTGACCGGCGCTTCGGGTGGTATCGGTTCGTCGATTGCGCGCTGCCTTGCGGCGCAGGGCGCGCGGCTGGCGCTGTCGGGTTCCAACGCGGCCAAATTGCGGGCGTTCCGTGAGGAACTGAACGACGAATTCGGCCACGACCACGTCGAGATCACGTGCGATCTTTCGAACCAGACCCAGGTGGAAGAACTGATCCCGGCTACGGTCGATACGCTCGGCAAGATGGACATCCTGGTCAACAACGCCGGGATCACGCGCGACAATCTCGCCATGCGGATGAAGGACGAGGAATGGGACGCGGTAATCCGCGTGAACCTCGAATCGACCTTCCGCCTGATGCGCGCCGCCGCGCGGCCGATGATGAAGGCCAGGTTCGGCCGCATCGTGAACATCACCAGCATTGTCGGTTCGACCGGCAATCCGGGGCAGATGAACTACTGCGCGGCCAAGGGCGGAGTTACCGCCATGTCGAAGAGCCTCGCGCAGGAACTTGCCAGCCGTGGGATCACCGTCAACTGTGTCGCGCCGGGCTTCATCCGCACGGCGATGACCGATGTGCTGCCCGATGCACAGAAGGACGCGCTCAACGCCAAGATCCCGATGGGCCGCATGGGCGAGGGCGAGGACATCGGCGCTGCCGTGGCTTTCCTTGGCTCGAAGGAAGCGGGTTATATCACGGGCCAGACGCTGCATGTGAACGGCGGCATGGCAATGCTTGGCTGATAGCCGGCCCCGACAGTCCCGATCCAATCTCCCCGCCATGTCATGTGGCGGGGCAGATTCGGGGATTTATCCCCAGATTCTCCTTGGAAACCGCCATTCCCGCTTGCCGAGCGGCACGTCCGCGTTAAGGTCGCTGGACGCATTTTCCATTGTGTCCGAACGGCGAATCCGATGCCGCGGGCGCGCAAGGGGGACCGGAAGGAACCATGAAGGCCACGATCGAACGCGCGACGCTCCTGCGTTGCCTGTCCCATGTCCAGTCGGTGGTCGAACGCCGCAATACGATTCCCATCCTGTCGAACGTACTGCTCGAAGCCGCTGCCGACGGCATGCTGAAAGTGATGGCGACCGACCTCGACCTGCAAGTGGTCGAAAGCTTGTCCGCCGTCTCGGTGGAAAGCCCGGGTGCGATCACGGTCTCGGCCCACCTCCTGTTCGACATCGCTCGCAAGCTGCCTGATGGCAGCCAGGTCAGCCTGGAAGCGGCGGACAACCGCATGGTCGTGAAGTCGGGCCGCAGCCGCTTCTCGCTGCCGACGCTCCCGCGTGACGATTTCCCGGTGATCGTCGAAGGCGACCTACCGACCAGCTTCGAGATTTCCGCCAAGGCGCTGGCCGAACTGATCGACCGCACGCGCTTTGCGATCTCGACCGAGGAGACGCGCTACTACCTCAACGGTATCTTCCTGCACGTCACCGACGACGAGTTGAAAGCGGCGGCGACCGATGGGCACCGCTTGGCGCGCTTCACCATTCCCCGCCCCGACGGCGCCGACGGGATGCCGGACGTGATCGTGCCGCGCAAGGCCGTGGCCGAACTGCGCAAGCTGCTTGACGAGGCGCTCGACACCAATGTCGAAATCGACCTGTCGGCAAGCAAGATCCGCTTTACCCTGGGTGGTGAGAATGGCGTCGTCCTGACCAGCAAGCTGATCGACGGCACATTCCCCGACTATAGCCGTGTGATCCCGACCGGCAATGACAAGCTGCTCAAGCTCGATCCCAAGAGTTTCTTCGAAGGCGTCGATCGCGTGGCGACGATTGCCACGGAAAAGACCCGTGCGGTGAAGATGGGGCTGGACCGCGATAAGGTCACGCTGTCCGTCACCTCGCCGGACAATGGCACTGCGGCCGAGGAACTGCCGGCGGATTACAGCGCCGACGGGTTCGAGATCGGCTTCAACGCCAATTACCTCAAGGACATCCTCAGCCAGATCGATGGCGATACGGTGGAACTGCATCTGGCCGATGCTGGCGCGCCGACACTGATCCGTCAGGATGCCAAGAGCCCGGCACTCTACGTCCTGATGCCGATGCGGGTGTGATCGTTCCGGCGCTCACGGCCGATAAGGCCGCTGTGCGCCGGTTCCCTAGATGAGCCTTTCCCGCGTTTCTCTGACCGGAAACAAGGGGTGATCTGCCCTGAGAGGATCACCCCCGGGCGCGGATCATTTCTTCTACCCGGACGAACTTTTCGCGCGGGGCGCCTTCGCGGGCGGCCTTTTCTTCGGCCTCCTCGATCTTTTTCCAGTCGCGGAAAGTGACTACGTCGAGATTGCGAGCCTCGGCCAGCCTGTCGAAGCCGGGGCGGCCTTCCTTGCGGATACTGCCGAGCACGCCGGAATCGTAGTCTTGCTCGATCTTGTCGATGGTGGAGAAGCCGTCGGGCCGGTTGGTGCCGATCGTGCCACTGGGACCGCGCCGTGCCCAGCCGACGCAATAGAGGCCGGGCAGAATGCGCCCTTCGTCATTGGCGAAGCGGCCGGCGCGCTGATCGAACGGGACCCCGGGAATGGGGGAAGTGCGATAGCCGATGCAACTGACCAATAGGTCGCAGGGGATCGTCTCGACCTTGCCGGTGGCGACCAGCTTGCCGTCCCGCAGCTCGGTTTCGGCGACTTCCAGGGCTTCCACCTTGCCATTGCCGACGATCCGTTCGGGCACCCCGAAGAACTGGAAAGCCACTTCCTTACCATAGTCCGCGCGAGAACCTTCGGGGATCGCGGCGAAGCTGCGCAAGTGGCCGACCGACTTGCGCTGACCGGGTTCGAGCATCGCATCCTCGCCTTCTTCCGGGAGATCGTCCGCATCGACGCGCGGACAGGCATTTTCCAGCAGCCCCAGTTCCCCGAGTTCCTTGGGGGTCATGGCGATCTGGTGCGGGCCGCGCCGCCCGAGAATGGTGATCTTTTCCAGCTTCGAGGTCTGAAGCACTTCGAGTGCGTGGACGACGATGTCGCTGCCTGCGAATTCCGCCTGTGTCTTGGAAAGGATACGGGCGACGTCCAGGGCGACGTTGCCCATGCCGACGATTATCGCATTGCGCCCGGTCAGGTCCGGGTCGAGCGTCGCGAAATTGGGGTGGCCGTTGTACCAGCCGACGAAGGCCGCGCTGCCGAAGACATTGGCCAGTTCCTCGCCCGGGATATCCAGCGGCCGGTCGTTGGGCGCGCCAGTGGCGAAGATTACGGCGTCGTAGAGTTCCTGCAGTTCCTCGACAGAAATATCCTGCCCGACCGTGACATTCCCGACGAAGCGGACGTTTTCCGAAAGGGCTGTCTTTTCATAGCGTTGTGACACGCCCTTGATCGACTGGTGGTCGGGTGCGACCCCGGTGCGAATCAGTCCGTAAGGAACGGGGAGGCGGTCGAAAATGTCGACGCGGACATCGTCGCCCCACTGCTTTTGCGCTGCTTCGGCCGTGTAGTAGCCCGCCGGGCCGGAGCCGATGATTGCCAGGTGCCGCATTCGTTATCCTTCCCGCGTCGATACGCTTATTCGCGTATCTTTCTTCCCTATTTGGTCTTTCCGGACAAGCTCTTGCGAGAGGTGGATTTGGAAAGCATGTCGAAAGGGGACGCTCATGGAACCGGCGACGGAGAAAAGGCGGGGCTAGCCCCATCGAACGTCCTCGCGTGTCCTCCCACGAGTTCTTGCGGCAAATTGGCGGAAAACCGGGGCGATTGGCAGTCCGATTAACTCTTTCTTCAAGGGCGCCGTTCATGGGTGTCCGATGGGTGGAAAAGCGAGCGGACTGGTGGCGATTTCGGCGAGAACCGGAAGGCGGGATCGTGGCGGAACGCAGGCTGATTCGCCGCGTGGAAATGGTATTCGCGGCACATATCCGCGTATGGCGCCCGGCACGCGCGAGGAACGGATTATTTCGCCGCATTGGTGGCTGGTTGGGCAGGGAATGGCCCTTGCTACGCTTCTTGTTGGTCTGGGGGGGTGGGCCTTGCCCGATCAGGCTTGCGCCGTCCCCATCGCAGCAGCTGTCCTGATTGCGCATTCGGCACGTTATCTGGCCCGGTTCGAGGGCGACGGGCGCGCATCCGCGTTTCGCAAGGTGGCGGCGGCCCTCGGGCTGATCGCGCTGCCCATGGCGCTGTTCGGTTTCGGCTTCGCGCTATGGGCTTCGACGGGCAGCATCGGATGGCGGGCCGCTCTTGCGGCCCTGATCGCGGTTACCGTTCTTGGTTCGCTGATCCAGGCCGGGCGCCGCCACATGCTCCTGACCGTCACTCTGCCGCTGTGGACTGCCGTGGTGGTGGTCGACGGCAGTTCTGCAGGCGCAATTGCCCTGCTCATTTCGTTGCCGGTCGCGATATTCGCCAGCCGCAAGCAGATTGTCATTCTGCGTGCGAAATGGGAAGCTGCGGATGCCGAGGCGCACCGGCAGCGGCGCGCGCAGGAGATTCTCCACGACTTCGAGGAATCCGGACAAGGCTGGTTCTGGGAAACCGACCGGAGGGGGCACCTCACCTACCTTTCCCATCCGGTCGCCAGGGTGCTGGGCCGCAATTACAAGAACTTGCTCGGACGTCCGTTTGTCGCCTTGTTCGACAGGACGGTTGGGGACAACGGGGGAGGACGCACGCTGGCTTTCCACTTGTCTGCCCGCTCCGCTTTCCATGAACTGGCAGTGCGCGCGGGAGTCCGTGCAGGTGCCGATGAACGCTGGTGGTCGATCGGGGGGCGCCCGCTCTATGACGATTTCGGCAACTTTATCGGTTTCCGCGGTTCGGGGCACGACCTGACGGAAAAGAAGAAGGCGCAGGACGAAGTATCGCGCCTCGCCCAGTACGATTCACTGACGGGCCTCGCCAACCGGCATAACATGCTGCGGACGCTCGACAAGCTGATGGCGCCCCCGCATCCGGTCAATCGCTCCTGTGCGGTCTTGCTGCTGGACCTGGACCGTTTCAAACAAGTCAACGATACGTTGGGCCATCCGGCAGGAGACGCGTTGCTCAAACAGGTTTCGCAACGCCTGCAGCGGGTGGTCGGAGCCGGAGGCAAGGTCGGGCGGCTTGGCGGCGACGAGTTCAAGGTGATCCTTGCCGAGAGCACTGACGGCGCAAAACTTGCCGAGCTCGCGCAAGAAATCATTGCCAACCTTTCGCAGCCCTATTCGATCGATGGGCACCGGGTGGTGATCGGCGCGTCGGTCGGTGTCGCGGTCGCCCCGGAACATGGCGAGACGAGCGAGGAACTGATCCGGAATGCCGACCTTGCCCTCTATGCCGCCAAGGATGCCGGTCGAGGATGCTATCACGTCTTTGCGAACGACCTGCATTCCCAGGCCGAGGAGCGGCGCCAACTCGAACACGATCTGCGCGATGCGATCCAAGGTGGCGGGCTAGAATTGCATTACCAGCCGGTGGTTGATGCAGGGACAGGAGATATCTGTGCTTTCGAAGCGCTGTTGCGCTGGAATCACCCTGTCAAAGGTCAGCTTGCACCGGCCAGGTTCGTCGATATCGCCGAAGATGCCGGGCTTATTTCTGCCATTGGCGAGTGGGCCCTGCGGACGGCCTGTCATGATCTGTCCGGGTGGCCCGAGAGCATTCGCGTGGCGGTCAATGTCTCGCCGCTGCAATTCGCCAACCCGCAATTGCCCTCCATTGTCACCAACGCCATCGCTCGCGCCGGGATCGCACCCGAACGGCTGGAACTGGAAATTACGGAAAGCGTCTTCCTCACCGACGACGAGAACACCGATGCGATGTTCACTGCGCTCAAGCGCGTCGGCGTTCGCCTTGCTCTGGACGATTTCGGGACCGGTTATGCGTCGCTCGGCTATCTGAAGAGAGCGCCGTTCGACAAGATCAAGATCGACCAGAGCTTCGTGCGCGGCGCGACCCAGCCGGGAAGCCGCAACGGAGCGATCATTGCCTCGATCACCAGCCTTGCCCAGTCTCTGGGAATGGATACGACGGCGGAAGGCGTCGAAACGCTGGATGAACTGGAACTGGTGAAGGCATACGGCTGCAGCCAGGTTCAGGGCTATATTTTCGACAGACCGCTGAGTTCGGAAGCCGTGGCCAAGCGGCTGAAGACCGGGGTGCAGGCGGTTCCGCAGGGCCCGCGTTGCGCTCGGGCCCCGCGCCAGAAAATGTTGCGCAAGGTTGTGCTGGGTCTCCATGGCAAGCCCTGCGACGGGACGATCCGGAACATCTCCGTCACCGGTGCGCTGGTGCAGGGGCTGCGGTATGTCGAGCCGGGCGCGGTCATGACCGTGGCTCTTTCGGAATCGCATGAAGTGACGGCCACCTGCCGCTGGTGCGACGACGACATGATGGGATTGGAATTTTCCGTCCCGCTGGAACGCGACGAGTGCGGCAATATTCTCGCAATCAGTGGCAGGAGGCCTGTTTCTCGCCATGCGGCTCTGCTGAGAAACACGGGCTAGGGTCTGTTTCAGCCTTTATTTCGGGTTTTTGCGAATGGTTAAGGCTTTGTAGCTAAAGGGGACGGAGGAACTTGCTCGTGGCGTAGTCGGCGTCGCGGGCATCGGGGGAAGAAGTGCATGGCCCTTGGTCAATTGCTTAAAGGTTTTCGCGGTGGCCCCGAGACTGAAGGGGCGGCGCGTGCTCTGCATGGC
This sequence comes from Novosphingobium sp., assembly GCA_028697875.1. Lineage (GTDB taxonomy): Bacteria > Pseudomonadota > Alphaproteobacteria > Sphingomonadales > Sphingomonadaceae > Caenibius. The sequence continues at coordinate 18,585 of JAQVEQ010000027.1, forward strand.
TTCGGCAGCGCCGATCGTCTCCGGTTGCTCGACAGTTACGAACAATCCGGGCAGGGCTGGTTCTGGGCGACTGACAGCGATGGGCAGCTGACTTATGCCAGCCCGGCAGTTCATGAAATTCTGGGAAAGGATGCCGATGCGCTTACCGGTTGTCCGGTCAGCGATATCTTCATCGTCGAACGGGACGAATTTGACGAGCAGGAAGGGAGCGGGCGGCCGCTGAGCTTCCTGCTCAAGGCACGTAACTCGATTACCGACCTCGTGGTAAGGGCTCCTATCGAGAGCAAGGAAGTCTGGTGGGCGATTTCGGGACGTCCCGTTTTCGATGAATCCGGCCGGTTCCAGGGATATGCCGGGCATGGCAAGGATGTTACCGTTCAACGGCAGGAGCAACGCGATGCCGCGCGGCTGGCCGAATACGATTCACTGACCGGGCTCGCCAATCGCCATCGCATGTCGCGGCGGCTCAATTCGATTCTCACCGCCTATCGCGCGGCGAAGCGCAGTTGTGCGCTGGTGATGCTGGATCTGGACCGTTTCAAGCAGGTCAACGACACGCTGGGCCATCCGGCCGGCGACGAGTTGCTCAAGCAGGTTTCCCAGCGGCTCGACCGGATCGTCGCCAAGCAGGGCGAGATCGGCCGTCTTGGCGGCGACGAGTTCCAGGTTATTCTTCCCGACCTCGACGATCGCGGCAAACTGGGTGAACTGGCCGCGCGGATCATCCAGATGCTGTCGCAGCCTTACACGATCGATGGTGCGCGCTGCACGATCGGAGCCTCGGTCGGTATTGCGATCGCGCCTTATGACGGGCTCGACAGCGATGAGCTCGTGCGAAGTGCGGACCTTGCGCTCTATGCGGCCAAGGGCGGCGGGCGGGGGCAGTACCGCTTCTATTCCAGCGACCTCAAGGACGAGGCGGAAGAACGCCGGCTGCTCGAAGATTACCTGCGCGACGCCCTAGCCCGCAACCAGCTTGTCATGCACTATCAGCCGGTGGTCCGGGCGGCGGACAATTTCGTCGTCGGTTTCGAGGCGACGATCTATTGGGATCACCCGGAACGCGGCCCCA
>JAQVEQ010000214.1 GCA_028697875.1 Novosphingobium sp.
CCATCGCCTGGGACATGCACTGGATTTCCGCCGCGCGCTGCGCCAGCCACAGCAGCATGAACGTGCCGGGCACGGTCGCGCCGCAGACCGCAAGGCCATGGTTGCGCAAGACCAGCACTTCCTTGTCACCGATGCTCGCCAGCATCCGCTCGCGCTCGTCGGCATAGAGGGTGATGCCCTCGAAATCGTGATAGGCGACCCGGCCGGAAAGCTGGGCACCGTAGAAATTGTCGTGGCTGAAACCGCCCTGCTTCATCGCCACTGCCGACACGGCATGGGTGTGAACGTGGGCAACGCAGTTCACGTCCGGGCGGTTGGCATGGATGACCCCGTGCAGTGCGAAACCGGCCGGATTGGCTTCATAGCCATTGCCCTCGACAAGCTCGCCCTCGACGCTGACCTTGATGAGGTTTTCCGGGGTGATTTCCTCGTAGAGCAGACCGAAGGGGTTCACGAGATAGTGGTGTTCCGGCCCCGGCAGCCGCACCGAGATATGATTGAATATGATTTCCGACCACCCGAGGTAGGAGGCTAGGTGATAGAAGTCGGCAAGCTGGCAGCGCAGCGTCTGTTCGTCCGGGCCCGTCTGCGCGTTCGCGGAGGTCTGGTCGTTTGGAGTCATTTCGGACATGATCTGGTCTTCTCCTTGAATACGCGGGTCAGGCAGATGGAAGGGTGGCCGATCGGGCGCGATGCCCCGCCAGGGCGGCAATCGCCTGCGCCATCGGCATGGGATGACTGCAGCGTGCTGCAGCCTCGAACACGGCCTCGGCAATGGCGCCCAGTTCGAGCGGGAGCCCCTTGGCGAAGTCCTGCGCCATCGAGGTCATGAACGGCCCGGCGGCGGCACAGACGCCCAGCAGCTGCTCGACATCCGGCGCCGGGCGGTGGCCCAGCCTTTCCGCCAGATCGAGCGTTTCGGTCAGGATCCCGGCAACGATCGCGCGCAGCCCCGGGTCGCTGGCCATGCTCTCAAGCGAAGCGCCGCTCACCACCGACAGCGGATTGGTCGCGAGGTTGAGCGCCAGCTTGGTCCAGACTTCGCGCCGGATCGCGTTGCTCACATCCACGGGAAAGCCCCCGCCGCGCATCAGTGCCGCAAATGCGCGCGTGGCGGCATCGCCACCGGCACCGACCGGACCGAGCACGAAACGTTCCGCCCCTTGCGAGATCACGTCGCCCTGCTCGTCCAGCGCCGCGCGGGCATAGACCACTGCGCCCGTAACGTCGGACGGCGCGAAACTGCCGGCCAGCGCTCCGTTCGGATCGACCGCCTTTACGCTCCCGCCCGGCGCGGCGCTGTCCTGAAAATACCACCAGGGCATGCCATTGACCAAGGGCAGCAGCAGCGCACCGGGCCTGGCCGCAGCTTTCAGCATCGCCGCCAGCCCCGGCAGGGAATGCGCCTTTACCGCGGTGATCAGCATGTCGAACGATGCCTCGGGCAATGCGTCGCGGGCATCGATGGCAACGCTCACTTCACCTTCGGGCGCCCGGATCGCGATCGGCCCCGCGCGCAGGCGCAACAGTCGTTCGCCCCGCGCCAGCAGCGTCACGTCGAGCCCGGCAAGCGCCAGTCGCCCCGCCACGAGGCTGCCGATCGCGCCTGCCCCGACGACCGCGACCCGTGCCGATCCGCTCACGCCGGCACCTTGCGCGAGGCGGCTTCCAGCGCGTCGGCAAAGGCGGCGACACGCGGCAGGGGCAGTGCCGCCAGATTGATGCGGCCGGTCTCCGCCATGTACACCGCATGATCCTCCCGCAGCGTGCGGATGACCGGTACCGGCAGCGGCACCTGGCAGAACATGCCGCGCGATCCCCGCAGCACCGACAAGTCAGCCCCGCCGACATGGCCAAGCGCGGCAAGTGCCTCGCGCACCGTATTCAGGCGCTGGGTCATTTGCGTCAGCTCCGCCCCCCAGGTCGCGCGCAGAGCGGCATCGCCCAGAATCTCGGCCACCACGGCCGCGCCATGATCGGGCGGCATCGAATAGTTGCCCCGCGCCAGCGCCATGACCACGCCATGCGCGATATCGCGCGAAGCACGGTCACACGACTTGACCAGCAAGGCCCCCACCCGCTCGCGGTAGAGGCTGAAATTCTTGCTGCACGAATAGGCGATCACCAGTTCGGGCAGACGTGCAGTGAACACGTCGAGGTAGGCGAGCTCCTCGTCGATCCCGCCGGCAAAGCCATGATAGGCGACGTCCAGCAGCGGGATCAGCCCGCGCTGCGCAATCGCTTCGGCCAATTGCTCCAGTTCTCCCAGCGAGAGGTCCGCGCCGGTCGGGTTGTTGCAGATCGGCTGCAGCAGAAAGACATCGCCCGGATGCGCCGCTTCCACCGCCGCCAGCATGGCCGCCAGATCCGCCCGGTTGGCGATCGGATCATAGGCAGGAAACGCCTGCACACCCAGCCCGCCGGCGCGCAGCACATGCTGATGATTGGTCCAGCACGGCTGCGGCAGCCAGACCGTGCGGCCGGAGCCTCCACGCGCCAGCAATTCCGCCGCAAGCCGCAGCGCGCCGGTGCCACCGGGCGTCTGCACGCCCGCCCAACCGTCCCCGGCTTCGCCGGAAAGACCCAGCAAAGCGAAGATCGCCGCGATGAAACCGGCGTTACCGTCAACCCCCAGGTAAGCCTTGGTCGCCTGCCCTTCCAGCAACCGCGCCTCAGCCTGCTTGACCGCGTGCATCACCGGAGTGCGCCCATTGTCGTCTCGATAGACACCGACGGTGAGATCGAGCTTGCCCGGCCTGGCATCGTCGGCAGCCTTGCGCGCGACGGCCAGAAGCGGATCGGGCTGCTCGGGATTGAGAAAGGAGGTTAGCACGCTGAGAAACACCTTGTTTGCAATGAAGGCAGTTCTAGCGCGAAGGCCATGAAGGCGGCTTGCTTAATTCGCGTATTTCGCTCGATATGCGCAACCTTGTTGCACTCTTTATGACATTGTGCAAAATTGTTGCAGTCAATACCAAAAGGCCGCAATGGAAAACCTAGACAGATTTGATCGCAGGATTCTCGGCGAACTGCAGAAACGCGGCGATATCGGACCGACCGAGTTGAGCCCGCTCGTCCATCTCTCGCCATCGCAATGTTCGCGCCGGATCGCGCGCCTGCGCGAGGAAGGATACATCGCCGGAATTGCCGCCAGGCTGGACCCGCGCAAGCTCAACCTCGGCGTCTCCTCCTACATCATCATCAAGATCAAGAACCATTCGAGCGAAGTCGAGGAACGGCTGTCCCACTTCCTGTCAGGCCTCACCGAAGTCGTCTCGATCGACTATGTTGCAGGCGATGCCGACTACATCATCAAGATCCTGACCCGAGACCTTGAAACCTATGGCGAATTCATCAGCAAAAAGCTGATGCAAAGCCAGGACATCGAATCGATCAAGTCGCTGATCGCGCTCAAGCCGATCAAGATGTCGGGCGAACTGCCGCTGGAGTTCGCCTGAGCCATGGCAGAGACTTCCGCCCCGCTGTTCCGGACCGTGCTAGCCGGCACGAATGCCGGTCTGCGCGGCTGGAGCCCCCGAACTGTTCACCGTCGTCACCCACGCGGCCTATGCCTACGTGCGCGAGGAGACAGTCCTGCCGGAGGGAAAGCCTGTTAAGGACGCGGGTTACCTCTCAACGAGACCCGAAGAGCAACCCGATGCACCAATTCGCGTGATATTGCATGACGGATACCGCTGACGGGCCATCTCCGGCAAGAATTGCGTCGGTCATGCGTTGATAGTTTTCGAGGTATTTCGGCCAATGTCGATCCAGATCGATCTCATTTGCCAGGACTCTGTTCCAATACTCGATGCTGGTGGCCTTCATCACAAAGTCGACATACGGCCGCTCCGCGATCTCGTTCAACTGATAGTGAAACTCGTTCAGCAGCAGATACAGGCCAACCTTTGGCGACATGGAATGTCCCGCCTGATGAATGGCCTCCATGGAAGCCCTCACCCTTTCCGCATTATCGCCCTCGTGGATGCGCTCGGCCGCCACGCGCACACCGATGGAAGCCACCGGCGCTGTCACTTCGTAAATCGCTGCGAGATCACGCCGGCCCAGTGGCCGCAAGATCGCCCCGCGATCCGGATGCAGTTCCACGACGCCTTGTCCGGCCAAAACAGCCAGCGCCTCGCGCACGGGCGCCCGGCTGAGCCCCAGTCGCTGGGCAACCACCGATGCCACGACGCGGCTTCCCGGCGCCAGTTCACCGGCATCCAGCGAATCCATTATGAAATCATAGACCTGCTGGACCAGCGGAGTTTTCAAGCCACCATCGGCCAGTTGCTTGGGGGCAGCGAAAGGACGAACCGGCGCCGGAAGCTTGAGCTCATCGCTCTTCCGCTTCCCCCGCACACGCTTCTCCTTGTCGTTCTGCTTCACTTGCAACTCCTCCATCTTCACCGCGGGCAATGAATTGCCGATAGTCCGCCAAGGCATGTCCTGCCCATCTATGCGGTGCAAT
>JAQVEQ010000215.1 GCA_028697875.1 Novosphingobium sp.
GAACTCAAGGTCCTGGGCGAACGCATGTGCGCGCTGGGCGAGATCGAACCGTCGATGATCGCCCGGACGGTCGAGGATTTCCTTGCCCGGACGGACCGGGTCGGGATGCCGGCCGCCGACCGGGCGAAGCAAGTCGAAACGCTGATGACCGGCGCGGTCGGGGAAATGAAGGCGGGGAACCTGATGCGTTCGATCCTGCCGCCCGCCAGCCGCAAGCAATCCTCGCTCGAACTGGTGAAGTGGCTCGACGTGGACACGATCGCCACGCTGATCGAAGGGGAGCATCCCCAGGTGATCGCCGTGCTGCTGATCCAGCTCGATCCGCAGGTCGCCGCCAAGGTGCTCCATTCCCTGGAGGCGCAGGCGCAATCGGAAGTGGTGCACCGGATCGCCACGCTCGGCGGCGTTTCGCCCGAAGCGCTTTCCATGCTGGAACAGGTGCTGGAGCAGAAGATCGCGCAGAACCAGACCGCGCTCCCGCTGCAACTGGGCGGGCCGACGGATGCGGCCGAAATCATCAACAAGTCCGGCAAGTCGGTCGAAAAGCAGATCATGACGCGGCTGGCCAAGGTCGATCGCGTGCTGGCCAGGCAGATCGAGGCCGAGATGTTCCGCTTCGAACATCTTTTCGTTCTCGACAGCCAGTCCATGGGCGCACTGCTGCGCGAAGTCGAAAGCGAAACGCTGGTCGATGCGCTCAAGGGCATCGGCGAGAGCGAGCGCGAATATTTCTTCGCCGCCATGTCCGCCCGCGCGGCAGACGGGGTGCGCGACGAGATCGACGCCCGCGGCCGCGTGAAGATGGCCGAAGTCGAAGCGGCGCAGAAGGACGTCATCGACGTGGCCCGCAGGCTGGCCGCCGACGGCACCATTGCGTTCGGCGGCGGGGACGATGACTATGTCTAGCCTGCCGGAAACCCTGTTCGCCCCCGGCGGCGGTTTTACCCCGGACATTCGCTTCGGGGCGGAACTGGCGGTTGCAGACCCCGTGCGGGAGCACGATCCGGCGGAAGCGGCCTACGCCGAAGGTTACGCCAGGGGCTTCGACGATGCGGCGGCTCAGGCCAAGGCCGATGCCGTGGAGCGCGATGCCGCGCGTGGCAAAATCGAAACGGCGTTCGAACGGCTGGCCGAATCCGAAGGGTTGCGGCTGGAAGAACGCTTGCGCGAAACGGTCCTTGCCCTGTGCGAACAGGCGCTGGCGCCGCTCGCCATGGATCCCGATGCCTTGGCGGATCGCGTTGCCAAGGCTCTCGCATTGCTGCGCCGGACGGAGGACGAGCGCGTCCTGCGTCTGCATCCCGACGACCTCGCCCTGCTTGCTGGGCGTTTGTCCGACGGGATCAAGGTGGAACCCGATCCCACGCTGGGGCGCGGCGAATTGCGGGTCGAAACTGCCGAAGGCGGATTGGAGGACGGCCCCGAACATTGGCGCCGCGTCCTGTCCGAAGCGCTCGGCCTATGATCCGCCGCTTCGAATCGGTTGTTGCCAACCTGCCGTCGGAACCGCTCGACCTCGGGCCGAGCCGGTACGGGTTCCTGTCGGCCTGCGATGGCGGGCTGTTGGAAGTCAGCGGCCTGTCCGCGCCGGTCGGTGCGCTGTGTCATGTCCAGTACGGGTGCCAGCAGCCATTGAAAGCCGAAGTCATCGGTTTCCGCAACGGGCGGACGATGATGATGCTTCTGGGCGACACGGTCTCGTTGCGCCCGGGTTCGCGCGTCAGCCTCGGAGGTACGCCGGGCATGGTCCATGTCGGCGAACGCTTCCTTGGCCGCGCGATCGACGGGGAAGGCAAGCCGATCGACGGGCGTGAACCCGTGCGGACCAGCGAGCAATGGCCGGTCGGCGGGGTGCGCGTCGGCGCGCTCGACCGCACGCGGGTGCGCGAAACCTTCGACACCGGCATTCGCGCGCTCAATGCCCTGACCACGTTCGGCGTGGGCCAGCGCGTGGGCGTGATGGCCGGGTCCGGCGTCGGCAAGTCGGTGCTGATCGACATGATCGCGAACGGGGCGGAAGCCGACATCGTGGTCGCCGGCCTGATCGGCGAACGCGCGCGCGAAGTGTCCGACTTCGTGGAACGGCACATGACCGGCGCGCGCAAGGACCGGACCGTGGTTGTCGCCGTTCCGGCCGACCATGCGCCCAACCTGCGCCTGCGCGGGGCGTTGCTGGCCACCAGTATCGCCGAATATTTCCGCAGCAAGGGCAAGCGCGTCTTGCTGATCCTCGACAGCCTGACCCGCGTGGCCCATGCCGCGCGCGAAATCGGGCTGTTGCTGGGGGAACCGGGCGCGGCGCGCGGTTATCCGCCCTCGGCGCTGTCCACCATTACCAAGATCGTCGAACGGGCGGGCAATTCCGGCCAGAGCGGCGGCTCCATCACCGGGCTTTACACGGTGCTTGCCGATGGCGACAATCAGGACGACCCGGTGGTCGACACGGCGCGCTCGATCCTCGACGGGCATATCGTTCTTTCGCGCGACCTGGCCCAGCGCGGCCAGTATCCGGCGGTCGATGTCGGCGCATCGCTCAGCCGCGTGATGTCGGACATCACCGCGCCCGGACACCAGGCGCTGGCGCGGACATTTCGCGGGCTCATGGCCAGTTACGAGGCCAATCGCGATCTCGTGCTGATGGGGGCCTATCGTGCGGGCGCGGATGCCCAGCTCGACCTTGCCATCGCCAAGCAGAAGGAACTGGTCGCCTTCCTGTGCCAGAGCGTCCACGAGCAGGCGCCGTTCGCACAAAGCGTAAGCGCACTCGAAGCTCTGCTTGGCAATGACGGCTGATGAACGCCGCCTCGAACGGCTGCGGCGCCTCGAACGGCTGCGCGCGATCGCCAAGCGGCAAGCGGCCGCCGAAACCGCGCAGGCGGAAGGCGTGCTGGCGCAGTTGCGCGCGCTGACCGAACGGACCCGCAGTCTGGCGGACGATTACGTGGCGCGCGAGGATGCTTTCGACGGCTACATGCTGGCGCAGTCCGCCCGCTTTGCCGCGGGGCTGTGCCAGATCGTGAATTCGACCGGGCTGGAAGCCAGCAACGCGCAGGAGCGGGCCGATCGCAAGATGGCCGAACTCGCGGCTGCCGAACGCCGCCGCGCGGCGGTGGAACAACGGCTCGACCTCGAACTGCGTACCATCGCCAGACGCGGGGAAACACGCTCCGGCGATGCACGAAGGAAGTTTGGCACGGAATTTGAATAGAGGCCTTCGAATTCAATTCGAGGTGTCCATGATCCAGCTTTCGACCGTGTCGGCCACAAGCCCGGAAAACCCAGCAAAAGCCCCAGTTTCTGCGCCGGCTGACGGCGTCTTCGCGACGCTGCTGGTGGAAGGGCTGGGCACCGGGGGCGCGGCAGGCGGCAAGATCTTGCCGGCAGGCGGCAAAATGTTGCCGGTCGCCTTGCCGGTTGACGGAACGGCCGAAGGCGAGGCCGCCACGGCAGCGGAAATTCCCGCCGCCCGCCTGGCCGCCAAGGTCAAGGCCCTTGCCCGGGGTGAAAACGGAAATGCCGTCTCCGGCCCCGCCGGCCGGCTTCCTGCCGGAATCGCCCAGACGGGCAAGCGGGCCGAAACCGAGGCCGATAGCGAAGCCGAAACCGATGCCGCCGCAACTCCGGCAACCGGCGAAGTTCCGCATGTGCTGCTGCCGGCGCCGCTGGCCTTCCAGGCGGCTACGCCCGCAGAAGCGGAAGAAGGCGAGCAGGCGGACCTCCCGCAGGGACGTGGTGCATCGCCCAAGACCCTGTTCGTGCTGCCCGCAGTGACGGCCAAAGGCGAGGGCAAGACCGCGGCTGCCGCGTTGCAAACGAAGCAGGCCAGAGACGCCGGAAACAAGGGCGAAGCGGTCGCCGAGGGCAAGCAGGCTCCGGCGCAAACCGTGGCCCGGAGCGCCAATTCCTCGCCGCGTTCGCAGGCGTATGAAATCCACTTCGACCTGTCCCGCGATGCGAAGCCGGGCAATGCCGGGAAACCCGCCGGTCCGCGCACGGCCCAGGCTGCGCTCGCCGTGCTCCCTGCCGCTCCGGCGGTGCAGGCCCGGGTTCCCGATGCACTCAACGCGGTGCATGGCGGCAACGACGCTTTCGACGCTGCGAACCAGCAGCAGGGGCTCCGTCCGCACGAATTCACGGCGCTGGTCGACCGCCTGGTCGAGGCGCGCGAAAGCGCACGCGGCGGATCGGTCGACATCGCGGTGATGCATGCGGATTTCGGCGAGGTTTCGCTGCGGTTCAGCCATGACAACGGCAACCTGACGGTTTCGATGGCCAACCCGGATCCCGAATTCGCCCATGCGGTGCACGCGGCGGCCCCCGCCGACGGTTCGCAGACTGGCGATGCGCCGTCCCAGGGCAATCGCCGGGATGACGGCACGCAGAACTCTACCGCGCGCGCGGGTGCCGATGCCCAGGCTTCCTCTGGCGCGGGCACGGGCACTGGCGGGGGCGGCACCGGCCGCCATCG
>JAQVEQ010000028.1 GCA_028697875.1 Novosphingobium sp.
GTTACAACCCCGACCGTTACATCAACGGCAAGGCACCGGCGGGTCTCGACCTGCGCATCATCGTCACCAACCTGTGCGTGATGGACTTCGGCGGGCCGGACCACCAGATCCGCGTCGTCTCGCTCCACCCGGGCGTGACTTTCGAGGAAGTGCAGGAAAACACCGGTTTCCCGCTGGCCAAGATCGCGGACGAGATTCCGGCTACCCCCGCGCCGACCGCGGAACAGCTTGAGCTGATCGCCAAGCTGGACCCGAACAACGTCCGCGCGACGGTGTTCAAGGACAACCCTCCGGGAGTACGCGCATGAGCGACAAGGGTGATCTGGTCGAGCCGCAGAAGGTCGACATCGTCTACGAGACGGAAGAGCCGGTTACCTACGAGGTGATCGACAACGTCGCGTGGATCATGATGAACCGGCCGGAATTCAATAACGCGCAGAACGGCCAGATGACCTACGCGCTGGACGATGCCTTCATCCGCGCGACTAACGACGACAACGTGCGCTGCATCGTGCTCGGCGGGAATGGAAAGCACTTTTCCGCCGGCCACGATATCGGCACGCCCGGCCGCGACGTGATGAAGCACTTCGAGAACCGGCTCATGGTCCCCGGCCATGTCAACAAGCCGGCGGCCGAACTGCTCTATACGCGCGAGAAGGAACAGTACGTCGGCATGTGCCGCCGCTGGCGCGATGTGGCCAAGCCGACCATCGCCATGGTCCAGGGTGCGTGCGTCGCGGGCGGGCTTATGCTCGCCTGGGTGTGCGACCTGATCGTCGCCTCGGAAGACGCGTTCTTCCAGGACCCGGTGAACCGCATGGGCATCCCCGGCGTCGAATACTTCGCGCACGCTTACGAGCTGCCGCCGCGCGTGGCCAAGGAGTTCCTGCTCCTCGGTGAACGGATGAGCGCGCAGCGCGCCGAACAGTTCGGCATGGTCAACAAGGTCGTCTCGCGCGACGAGCTGCGGGATACCGTGGCCGCCTGGGCCGCCAAGCTCGTGGCGCAGCCGCGCCTCGGCAACTGGCTGACCAAGCAGGCGATCAATCATGTCGAGGAATTGATGGGCAAGCGCAACGCGATGGAGGCGCAGTACCACATGCACCACTTCGCCCACGCGCAGAACGACCTCGTGCAGGGCAGTTCGATTGCCGGGCTGGATGCCAAGAAGATGGCTGCCGCCAACAAGAAAGAGGCAGGTGAAGGATAATGGGTGAGCCGCTGCATACGGTGATGGTCGAGCGGCTGGGTTGCCGCTGGCCGATCATCCAGACCGCGATGGGCTGGGTTGCCGAGCCGAGCCTGGTCATCGGCGCGTCCAACGCCGGCGCATTCGGCTTCCTCGGCGCTGCCGTGATGACGCCCGACGAAGCGCGGGCGAAGCTCAAGCTGGTGCGCGAAGGGACGGACAAGCCTTTCGGCGTGAACTTCCACTCGTTCCAGCCGGGTGCCGACAAGATCGTCGACCTTATCATCGAGAACAAGGACCAGGTCCGCGCCGTTTCCTTCGGCCGCGGTCCGGACGCCAAGATGATCGGCCGTTTCAAGGATGCGGGCATCCTCTGCGTACCCACTGTCGGCGCGGTCAAGCATGCCAGGAAGATGGTCGAACTGGGCGTCGACATGGTCAACGTGCAGGGCGGTGAGGGCGGTGGCCACACCGGCTCGGTGCCGACGACCGTGCTGCTGCCGCAAGTACTCGACACTGTCGACGTGCCGGTGATCGCCAGCGGCGGGTTTGCCGACGGGCGCGGTCTCGTGGCGGCGCTCGCCTATGGCGCGGTCGGGATCGCCATGGGCACCCGCTTCCTCCTGACCAGGGAAAGCCCGGTGCCGGATACGACCAAGGCCGAATACCTCAAGGCCTCGACCGACCGCATCGTGCTTACCACCAAGCTCGACGGCATCCCCCAGCGGATGGTCCGCACCAAGCTGATGGACACGATCGAGAAGTCCGGAAAGCTCGGGATGTGGCTGCGCGCGATCGAAGCCAGCATGGCGATGAAGAAGCAGTCGGGCGCCTCGTGGTTCGACATGATAAAGGCCGCCAAGGGGATGACCGGCCACGGCCAGGTGCCGCTGAAGCAGGCGATGATGGCCGCGACCATGCCGATGCTGATCCAGAAGGCGGTGGTCGAAGGCGATATCGAACATGGCGTGATGGCGACGGGTGTCGTGGGCGGCCGGATCGACGAGGTCCCCAGCTGCCAGGAACTGGTCGACCGGATTGTCGAGCAGGCCCACGAACGGCTTGCCGCGCTCGCTGCACTGGGTAAGGAGCCCGCTCCGGCGGTCTGAGAGGGAACGAAAGAAGCTATGCCGATTACACTGACTGTGAAGGACCGCATTGCGGAGATCCTGTTCGACCATCCGCCGGTGAACGCTTTCGACACCAAGGGCTGGGAATCGATCCCCGCTCTGGTCAACGAGGCCTCGGCCAACGAAGATGTCCGCTGCGTGCTGTTCCGTGCCGTGGGCAAGGGCTTTTGCGGTGGCGTCGACATCAAGGAAATGGCCGCCCATCCGGAGCGTATTTCCAAGCTGAACAAGGATAACTACCTGACTTTCAAGGCGATCCGTGACTGCGCGGTGCCGGTGGTCGGGGCGCTGCACGGCTTCGTGATCGGCGGCGGGGTGAACATCGCCGGTGCTTGCGATAGCCTGATCGCGGCCGAAGGCGCCTATCTTTCGCTGCCGGAAATCGACCGCGGCGCGATGGGCGGCGCGGCTTTCCTCAGCCGCATGGCCCCGCTGCACATGGTCCGCTCCAACTTCTTCACCGGCGGCCGGATCCCGGTCGAGGACCTGTACCGCTACGGTTCGATTCACAAGGTCGTGCCGCTCGACCAGCTCGAGGCCGAAGCGCGCGCGCACTGCGAAGTGATCGCGAGCAAGAGCCGGGCGGCGCTGGTCATCGCGAAGCAGGCGCTGAACCTGATCGAGCCGTTCAACCCGTCCGATCACTACCGCATCGAACAGGGTTTCACGCTCGAGATGTATGCGCACGAAGACAGCCAGAAGGCGCGTGACGCCTTCGCGCAAGGGAAGGGCACGGCGAAGTTCTGATGGACCTGACGTACACTCCCGAACAACAGGCCTTCCGCGCCGAAGTGCGCGCATGGCTGGAGGCCCATGTGCCTTCCGAACCGCTGGAGCATTTCGATGCCACGCGCGAAGGTTTCGAAGCACACCGCGAATGGGAAAAGACTCTCAAGTCCGGCGACTGGGGTATGGTCACCTGGCCGAAGGAATACGGCGGCCGCGGGCTCGACCTGATCCAGTGGCTGATCTTCGAGGAAGAATATTACCGTGCCGGTGCGCCGGGGCGTGTGAACCAGAACGGCATCTTCCTGCTCGGTCCGACGCTGATGGAATTCGGCACGCACGAGCAGAAGGCACGCTTCCTCCCCAAGATGGCTTCGGGTGAGGAAATCTGGGCCCAGGCCTGGTCCGAACCGATGGCGGGCAGCGACCTTGCGGGCGTGCGCTCGACCGCGGTGCTCGACGGTGACGAATACGTGCTCAACGGCCACAAGATATGGTCGAGCCGCGCGGTCTTCGCCGACTGGGCCTTCGGCCTGTTCCGCGCGCCGGGCAGCGAACGCCACCACGGGATGAGCCTGATCTTCTTCCCGCTCGATGCACCGGGCGTCACGGTCAATGCGATCAAGAAGATCAACGGCCACGTCGGCTTTGCCGAAATCTTCCTTGAGGACGTGCGGGTCCCGGCCTTCAACCGCCTCGGCGACGAAGGGCAGGGCTGGCACATCTGCATGGCGACTGCCGGGTTCGAACGCGGCCTGATGCTGCGCAGCCCCGCGCGCTACCAGGTCGCGGCGGCCAAGCTTGCCGGGCTGTGGCAGGAATACAAGGACGCGGTCGATCCGGCGCTGGAAGCGGACGTGGTGCGCGCGCACATGAACGCCGAAGCTTACGCGCTCAACATCTACCAGACGGCTTCGCGCCTGATGGCGGGGGCGAAGATCGGGCCGGAAGCCTCGACCAACAAGATCTTCTGGTCGGAACTGGACATCCACCTGACCCAGACCGCGCTCAGCATCCTCGGCACCAAGGCCGAACTGATGCACGACGCGCCGGATGCCTATCATGCGACCGACTGGATCGACGATTACATCTTCGCGCTTGCCGGGCCGATCTATGCCGGTTCGAACGAGATCCAGCGCAACATCATTGCCGAGCGTATGCTTGGCTTGCCGCGCAAGTAACGGAGGGGCGCAATGGATTTTACCCTCAACGACGAACAGCGGATGTTCGCCGAAACGGCGCAGACTCTCTTCGCCGACACGTGCACGCCCGACCACTGGCGCAAGCAGATGGAAACCGGCGATGCGCGTGACGATGCGCGCTGGCAGGCGATTGTCGAAACCGGCTTCACCCTGCTGTTGCTGCCCGAAGAAGCGGGCGGCCTTGGGCTGACCGAACTCGACTTCGCCCTGATCGCCGAGCGGGCCGGTTATGTGGCCTTGCCCGAGCCGCTGGCTGAAAGCGCGGGTGTGGCCGCGCCGATGCTGGCTGTGCTGGCGCCCGATCACGAGGCGCTGGCCGATCCGTCGACCACGATCGCGATCCAGCATCCCTCGGCCCCCTATGTGGCCGACGCCGATCTCGCCGGGGCGATCCTGCTCTACAAGGATGGCGAAGCCTATGTCGCGACGCCCGATCAGGTCGCGCTGACCCGCGAATCGAGCATCGACCCCTTCCGCCGCCTGTTCCGCATCGACTGGGACCCGGCCAACGTCACTTCGCTGGGCAAGGCCGACTGGGACCTTGCGTTCGACCGGGCGGCGCTGTTCTGCGCGGCGCAGGGCCTCGGCCTTGCCCAGCGCGCGGTTGACATGGCCGTGGCCTATGCGCAGGAACGCCAGCAGTTCGGCAAGGCCATCAGCACTTACCAGGCGGTGAAGCATCATCTCGCCTCGGCGCAGGTGGCGATCGAATTCGCCCGTCCGGTAGTGATGGCTGCGGCAGCCGATGTCGCGAGGCAGGACGTGCAGTCGCGCGCCCGCGTCAGCCATGCCAAGCTCGTTGCGCTCGAAGCCGCCGACAAGGCCGCCCGTGCCTCGATCCAGGTGCACGGCGCGATGGGCTACAGCTGGGAAGTGGACGTCCACCTGTTCCTCAAGCGCGCCCTTGCGCTGACCCAGGCCTGGGGTACCCCGGCCTTCCACCGCAGCCGCATCGCGACGCGGATCTTCACCCAGCCGATCGGCCCCGACCAGACCTTTGCCCGAGAGAACGAAAATGCCTGAAGCCTATATCATTGACGCCGTCCGCTCGCCCGTCGGGCGCAAGAAGGGCAGTCTGGCCCATCTCCACCCCGCCGATCTCGGCGCGCACCCGATCCGCGAGCTGATGAAGCGCACCGGCGTCGATCCCTCGGCGGTCGAGGATGTGGTCTGGGGCTGCACCGAAACGATCGGCGGCCAGGCGGGCGACATCGGCCGCACGGCGTGGCTTGTTGCCGGTCTGCCGGAAGAAGTCCCGGGCGTGACGGTCGACCGCCAGTGCGGCAGCTCGCAGCAGGCGGTCCACTTCGCCGCGCAGGGCGTCATGTCCGGCACGCAGGATCTCGTCGTTGCCGGCGGTAGCCAGGCGATGAACCAGATTCCGATCATGGCCGCGATGACCGCAGGCGCTGCTTTCGGCTTCGAAAACGGCCCGTTCATGGGCTCCAAGGGCTGGGACGCGCGTTACGGCGACGAGGAAGTGAACCAGATCCGCTCGGCCGAGATGATCGCCGAGAAGTGGGGCCTTTCGCGCGAGGAGCTCGACGCGTTCTCGCTCACGTCCCACCAGCGCGCCCAGTACGCGACCGAGCAGGGCTGGTTCAAGAACGAGATCGCTCCGCTCGAAGGGCTGGACCGCGATGAAACCATCCGTCCGGCGACGACGATGGAAGGCCTTGCCGGCCTCAACGTCATTCGCGAAGGCGGCGTGGTCACTGCCGGCAACGCCAGCCAGAACTGCGATTGCGCCGCCGCGCTGCTGATTGCCAGCGAACGGGCGGTGAAGGCGCACGGGCTCAAGCCGCGCGCGCGCATCCATCACATGTCGGTCCGCGCCGCCAACCCGGTGTGGATGCTGACCGGCCCGATCCCCGCCACGCAGTACGCGCTGAAGAAGTCGGGCATGAGCATCGCCGACATCGACCTGTTCGAATGCAACGAGGCCTTTGCCGCGATCCCGATGGCCTGGATGAAGGAACTCGGCGTCCCGCACGAGAAGGTCAACGTCCAGGGCGGCGCGGTTGCACTCGGCCACCCGATCGGCGCGACTGGCGCCAAGCTGATGACGACCCTGCTCAATTCGCTCGAACGCACCGGCGGCCGCTATGGCCTGCAGACCATGTGCGAAGGAGGCGGGCAAGCCAACGTCACCATCATCGAACGCCTCTGACGGCACCGAACGATTTCAAGACACGGGAAGATACGAAATGGGTATTTGCGAAGGACGCGTCGCGATTGTGACCGGGGCCGGCAACGGGCTCGGCAAGGCTTATGCGCTGGGTCTCGCGGCCGAAGGCTGCAAGGTCGTGGTCAACGACCTCGGCGTCGGCACGCATGGTGAAGCGGGCGAAACCAAAGGTGCCGCCGAACAGGTGGTGGACCAGATCCGCGCCATGGGCGGCGAAGCTGTCGCCAACACCGACGACGTCGCCGACTGGGACGCGGGCAAGCGCATGGTCGAGGCCGCGCTCGACAACTTCGGCGCGCTCCATGCCGTGGTGAACAACGCCGGTTTCGTGCGCGACCGCATGTTCTTCACCTGTAGCCCGGAAGAATGGGATGCGGTGATCCGCGTCCACCTGCGCGGCCACTTCTGCACCACCCGTCATGCCGCCGAATACTGGCGCGCGGAATCGAAGGCGGGACGCCCGGTCAGCGGCCGCATCATCAACACCACCAGCGGTGCGGGCCTCCAGGGCTCGGTCGGCCAGTCGGCCTATTCGACCGCGAAGGGCGGCATCGCCACGCTGACGCTGGTGCAGGCCGCCGAAATGGGCCGTCTCGGCGTGACCGCCAATGCGCTGGCTCCCAATGCCCGCACCCGCATGACCAACACCGGCGCGTTCGACATGGACGTGAAGGAAGGCGAATTCGACGTCTTCGCACCCGAGAACATGGCCCCGCTGGTGGCCTACCTCGTGTCCGAACAGTCGAACGGCGTTACCGGCCAGGTGTTCGAGCTGAAGGGCGGCGAGATATTCCTCTCGCAGGGCTGGACCGACAGCCCCAGGTTCGACAAGGGCTCCCGCTTCGAGGCGAACGAATTGGATCCGATCGTCCGCAAGCTGCTCGAACAGCGCGACCCGGCCAAGCCCGTCTACGGAGCCGGCTGAGCCATGGAATTCGCCTTCACCGACGAACAGGCGATGATCGCGGAGACGGTGCAAGCCTTCTTCCGCGAAAACGCCACCAGCGAACGGACCCGCGCCGCCATGGAAGGCGACGGGATCGACCGTGAATTGTGGACTTCCTTCTGCACCGAACTCGGCCTTGCCGGGATCGGGCTGCCCGAAGACTTCGGCGGCGCCGGGCTGGGCATGGTCGAATTCGCGATCGTGGCCGAAGCCGCGGGTTCCCAGGTCGCAGCCTTGCCGCTGCTTGGCCTCGCGACTGCGGCGCAGGCGATTGCCGCGGGCGGAACGGACGAGCAGAAGGCCGAATGGCTGCCCAGGCTGGTCATGGGCGAGGCCATCGCCTCGTTCCAGGGGATCCATGGGCTGGACGTCTCGGGCAACACGCTCAACGGTGAAGTGCGGTTCGTGCCGCATGGTACGGCGGCCGATGTCTTTGTGTTCATCCGCAAGGATGGCGCGTGGATCGTCCGCAAGGACCAGGCCGGCGTTTCGGTGACGGGTCACACCACGATGGACCAGACTCGCCCGCTCGCCACGGTAACGCTGGCGAATGTCGAGGCGGAGCCGCTGGCCGATGCCCAGGCTGCGCGCGATGCGCTCCATGCCGGCGGCTGGATCTGCCTTGCCGCCGAAGCGCTTGGCGGGGCGCAGGAAACGCTCGACCGCACGGTCTCTTACTCGATGGAGCGTGTGCAGTTCGGCCGCCTGATCGGTTCGTACCAGGCTTACAAGCACCGTCTGGCCGACATGATGGTCGAGATCGAACAGGCCCGCTCGGCGGTCTACTGGGCGGCTTGCGCGGTGGACGAGCAGGCGGAGGAAGCGGACCTCGCGCTTCATGCGGCCAAGAGCTTCGCTGCCGACACCTATTTCATGTGCGCTGGCAACATGATCCAGCTCCATGGCGGCATCGGCTTCACCTGGGAGCACGACGCCCACCTGTTCTTCAAGCGTGCCCGCTCGATCCTCTCCATGCTGGGCAATGGCGACTGGCACCGCGAACAGGTTGCCACGCTGATCATGGGAGAAGCGGCATGAAGCTCGGTTTTTCGCCCGAGGAAGAAGAATTCCGGGCCGAATGCGCCGATTGGCTCCAAGGCCAGATGTCCGGCGAATTCAAGGATATCACGGGTATCCCGAACCTTGTTTCGAAGATCGAACGGCGCAAGGAATGGGAACAGCAACTGGCCGCGCACAAGTGGTCGTGCATCGGCTGGCCGGAGGAATGGGGCGGCCGCAACGCCACGCTGGCGCAGCAGGTGATCTTCGCCGAGGAATATGCCCGTGCCGGCGCGCCCAACCGCGTCAACCATATCGGCGTGGAACTCGCGGGCCCGACGATCCTCGCGTTCGGCTCTGACGAGCAGAAGGCCAAGTTCCTGCCCGGTATCGCCAGCGGCACCAAGATCTGGTGCCAGGGCTATTCCGAGCCCAATGCCGGTTCCGACCTTGCCAATGTCAAGACCAAGGCGCGGCTGGAAGGCGGCGAATGGGTGGTCAACGGCCAGAAGGTCTGGACCAGCCTGGCGCACTATTCCGACTGGATCTTCGTCGTCGCGCGCAGCGAGGAAGGATCGAAGGGGCCCAAGGGCATCACCTTCCTGATGATGGACATGGACCAGCCGGGGATCGAGGTGCGCCCGATCCGCCAGATGAACGGCGATGCCGAGTTCAACGAGACGTTCTTCGACGATGCCCGCTGCCCGGAAGACAGTATCCTCGGTACGCCGGGTGACGGCTGGCGCGTGGCGATGGGCCTGCTCTCGTTCGAGCGCGGCGTTTCGACGCTTGGCCAGCAGATGCAGTTCCGCAACGAACTGGACGCGATCATCGCGGCGGCCAAGGCCAATGGTCTCGTCAATGACCCGGTCACCCGCCAGAAGATCGCCAAGGCCGAAATCGGTCTGCGCCTGATGCGCTATGGCGCGTTGCGCATGCTGTCGAACGCCGACACGGCCAAGATCGACGGTGCCGCGCTGACCTACAAGATCCAGTGGGCGACCTGGCGCCGCGACCTTGGCGAACTGGCCATGGACGTGCTGGGCCAGGCAGGCGAGATCGCCGAAGGCGACGAATACGAATGGACCATGTTGCCCAACATGTTCCTCTTTGGCCGTTCGGACACGATCTACGGCGGCACCAACCAGATTCAACGCAACCTGATCGCGGAACGCGGCCTTGGCCTGCCCCGTGAACCGAGGGGAGACAAATGAGCACCGTTCCCGTTTATCCTGAACCGCGTGGCCTGCTGAAGGGCAAGACCGTCGTCATCACCGCCGCTGCCGGTACCGGCATCGGCTATTCCGCCGCCAAGCGCGCGGTGGAAGAAGGCGCGACCGTCCTGATCAGCGACTTCCACGAACGCCGCCTCAATGAAGCGGCCGACCGCATTGCCGACGAACTGGGCACCGAACGTCCGGCGACTTGCGTGTGCGACGTGACCAGCGAGGAGAATGTGCAGGGCCTGCGCGATGCTTCGCTCGCCGCTCTCGGCAAGGTCGACGAGCTGATCAACAACGCCGGGCTCGGCGGCGAAGTCGACGTGGTCGACATGACCGACGAGCAGTGGAGCCGCGTGCTCGACGTCACGCTGACCAGCCTGTTCCGCATGACCCGTGCGTTCCTGCCGTCGATGTACGCGAACAAGTCGGGCGTCATGGTCAACAATGCCTCCGTCCTCGGCTGGCGCGCGCAGAAGGGCCAGGCCCACTATGCCGCGGCCAAGGCCGGCGTCATGGCTTTCACCCGCTGTTCCGCGATCGAGGCGGCCGAACATGGCGTGCGTATCAACGCCGTGTCGCCTTCGCTCGCCATGCATCCGTTCCTCGCCAAGGTGACGACGCAGGAAGCGCTCGACAAGCTGGTCGAGAAGGAAGCGTTCAAGCGTCCGGCGGAAGTGTGGGAAATCGCCAATGTCATGATGTTCCTGGCAAGCGACCTGTCCTCCTACATGACCGGCGAGATCGTCTCGGTCTCCAGCCAGAGGGCCTGATCCATGGCCGTGATCTTCGAAAACCCGCGCGATCTGCTGGGCAAGGAAGGAAGCAAGCTCGACGCCAGCGAATGGCTGACGATCGAGCAGGACCGGATCGACGCCTTCGCCGATTGTACGGGCGACCACCAGTGGATCCACGTTGACCCGGTCAAGGCCAAGGACGGTCCCTTCGGTGCGACGATCGCGCATGGTTACCTGACGCTCAGCCTCGTCAACATGTTCATGCCGCAGATGATCGAAGTGCGCGGCTTTTCGGCCGGCGTGAACGTCGGCATGGACAAGACCCGCTTCCTCAACCCGGTGGTCGTCGGCTCCCGCATTCGCGGCACGGCGGAAATCGTTTCGGCCGAGGAAGTGAAAGGCGGCGCGATCCAGGCCGTGATCCGCGTGACCGTGGAGATCGAAGGCAAGGACCGTCCGGCCTGCGTCGTCGACACGATCAACCGCTACTTCCCGGAGTAGGGCAGGAGCGGCATAGGATGCGGTGCGGTCTGTGCAGCAATCCGGCCACGGTGGTGATCGGTCCTGTCGCATTGGCCGTACTGGCGTTTTCCGCACCCGCTCCGGCGCGGGCTGCGGAGGACGGAACCACTGCACTATCACGGAGTAGAACAATGCCCGATCCCGCCAAGATGGTCGCCGCCGTCGAGGAATATGTCGCCGCCTTCGAAGCGGGCAGTTCCGACCGCGTGGCCGCGCTCTATGCAGAGGATGCCACGGTCGAGGATCCGATCGGCACGCCCCGGCACGTCGGACGCGAGGCGATCCGCGCCTTCTATGCCGAATCGATGAAGACCGGCGCCAAGCTCAAGCTGGAAGGGCCGATCCGCGTGGCCGAAGACTATGCGGTGTTCCCCTTCTCGGTTAACCTCCATTACGAAGGCTCGGACAAGCGGATCGACGTGATCGACACGTTTCGCTTCAACGACGCCAGCGAAGTCATCGAAATGCGGGCCTTCTGGGGCCCGGCCAATATGCACGGATTCTGAGAGGAACAGTCATGCGTGAAGTAGCTATCGTTTCCACCGCCCGCACCGGCGTCGGCAAGGCCTATCGCGGCGCGTTCAACGACACCGAAGCGCCGCTGATGGCGGCCCATGTCGTCAATGCCGCGATCGAACGCGCGGGGATCGACCCGGCCCGGGTCGACGACGTCTACATGGGCTGCGCCAACCAGTGGAACACGCAGAGCTACAACCTCGGCCGCCTCGCGGTGCACGGTTCGGTTCTGCCCGACACGACCAGCGGTTTCACCATGGACCGCAAGTGCTCCTCGAGCCTCAACGCGCTGGCCTTCGCCGCGCGCGGCATCATTGCGGACGAGATCGACGTGGCGCTGGCCGGCGGCACCGAGAACGTCTCGCTCACCATCGACAAGCACTATCCGAACTTCCGCAACCGTTCGGAATTCGTGAAGGAACACGATCCCTACGCCTACATGGCGATGATCGAGACAGCCGAAATCGTGGCCGACCGCTACAATGTCAGCCGCGAAGCGCAGGACCACTTCGCCGCCCAGAGCCAGCAGCGCGCCTCTGCCGCACAGGAAGCCGGCAAGTTCGATGACGAGATCGTTCCGATCACGGTCACCAAGGCCCTGTTCGACAAGGAAGGCAACGAGACCGGCAAGGAAGAGGTCGTGCTGAGCAAGGACGAAGGCATCCGTCCCGGCACGACCTATGAAAAGCTGAGCACGCTCAAGCCGGTGTTCAAGAACGGCCTGGTCATCAAGGAAGGCCAGCACATCACGGCCGGCAACGCCAGCCAGCTGTCCGACGGCGCCGCCGCGCAAGTCGTCATGGAACTCAACATGGCGCAGAAGGAAGGTCTGCCGGTCCTCGGTATCTACCGCGGCTTCCAGGTGGCGGGCTGCGGCGCGGACGAAATGGGCATCGGCCCGGTTTTCGCCATTCCCAAGCTGCTCGAACGCACGGGCGTGAAGCTGGACGACATCGGCCTGTGGGAAATCAACGAAGCCTTCGCTTCGCAGGCGATCTACTGCCAGCAGAAGCTCGGCATCGATCCCGAAAAGCTCAACGTCAACGGCGGCGGCATTGCCATCGGCCACCCGTTCGCGATGACTGGCAGCCGCCTCGTCGGTCACGCGCTGATCGAAGGCAAGCGCCGCGGTGTGAAGTATGTCGTCGTCTCGATGTGCATCGCCGGCGGCATGGGCGCCGCGGGGCTGTTCGAAGTCGCCTGACAATGCCGGAGGCGCTGCCGCCGACTATCCCCCACGCCGCTGCGTGGGCCGCCCAGCGCTGGGGTGATGCCCCGGCGCTGGTCGAACACGGGGAAACCTGGAGCTTCAACGAGCTTTGGGACCAGTGCCGGGCGGCAGCCTCCGCCCTTCTGGCCCGTGGGATCGAGGAGGGCGACCGGGTGGCCATCTGGGCCCCCAACAGCCGGGAATGGATCGTCGCTGCCGTGGGCCTGATGACCTGCGGCGCGACTCTGATCCCGATCAACACCCGGCTCAAGGGGCCGGAAGCGGGCGATATCCTGCGCCGCACCCGTTCGCGGGTGCTGTTTACCGTCAGGGGGTTCCTCGGCATCGATTATCCGGCGCTTCTTGCCGGGGAAGACCTGCCGGATCTCGCTGAAACGGTCCTGCTCGACAGCGAATTCGACGCTTTCGTCGCGAGCGGGAAGGGGGCTGACGATCCCGCCGTCGCCGAGGCATTTGCCGCGTTGTCGCCGGACTTCGTGTCCGACATGATCTTCACTTCGGGCACGACCGGCAGGCCCAAGGGCGTGATGATGACCCATGGCCGGGTCATCCCGCAGATCGGGCTGTGGATCGAGAATACCGGCCTGACCGAGGGCGAACACTACCTCATCGTCAATCCGTTCTTCCACAGCTTCGGTTTCAAGATGGGCTGGTGCGCCAGCCTGATTTCCGGGGCCGTGATGTACCCGATGGCGCAGTTCGACGTGAAAGAGGTCATCCGCCATATCGAGCAGGACCGGATCAATTTCCTGCCCGCACCGCCGACCATCTTCCAGGCGTTGCTGGCCGAACTGGAACAGACGCCCTTCGATTGCAGTTCCCTGCGCGGCGGGGTTTCCGGGTCGACCACGGTGCCGCCGGTCCTGATCGAGCGCATTCGCGACGAGCTGGGCATCAAGGACATCACCACTGCCTACGGGATGAGCGAGTACACGGTCATCACCAGCTGCCTGCGCGGCGATCCGGCGGATGTCATCGCAAACTCCGTCGGCTGCGCGGTTCCGGGTACCGAAGTGAAGATCGTGAATTCCCACGGGCAGGAAGTGCCGTGCGGGGAACCGGGCGAGATCTGGGCGCGCGGGCCGGGCGCGATGCTGGGCTATCTCGACGATCCGGAAGCCACCGCCGAAACGATCGACCCCGATGGCTGGCTCCACACCGGAGACGTCGGGACGATGGATGCCAACGGCTACGTCCGCATTACCGGGCGGCTCAAGGACATGTACATCTCGGGCGGGTTCAACGTCTATCCCGCCGAAGTGGAAGACCTCATGGCCCGGCATCCCGCGATAGAAGCGGTCGCCGTGGTGGGCATCCCGGACGAGCGGCTGGGCGAAGTGGGCAGGGCCTTCGTGATCCTGCGTTCCGGCGCCAGTGCGAGCGAGCAGGATGTGATCGCCTGGTCGCGCGACAACATGGCCAATTACAAGGTGCCGCGCAGCGTGGTCTTCGTCGGCGAGTTTCCGCGCAATGCGGCCAACAAGGTGCTCAAGCACGAACTGAAGGGCTGACCGACCCGGACTCGCGTGGCGTTCGGGCGTCTTCTTCCGTCGACGCAATGGCGAAGGCGCGTGCCGGGCGGTGACCTAGTGTGGGCGGGAGTCAGGCCGTTGCTGCCGCCTACTGCGCAATCAGCGCTGCCTGCCGCTCTGTCAGCCGGCCGAAGGGCTTGAGGCCCCAGAACGCGAGCAGTGCCGCCGACACGCAGCCGACAGCGGCCACGACCGCCAGTGCCGGGCCAAGCTGCTTTCCGTCGAACAGCCATTCGTTGGTCAGCGGGGCGGCTACGCTACCGATCGAAAGGCCGATGAAGCTGTTTATCATCAGGTAGATCGCAGAATTGGTCCCGCGCATCGACGGCGGGGAGGCGAGCTGGACCGCTGCGATCGAGCAGCCGAAGAACATATAGAACAGGAACAGGGACGGGGCGAGCAGGGCAAGCAGCAGCGCCGGATCGGGCATCAGCGGCGTGAGTGTCGCGGGCAGGGCGACTGCCGCGCCCGCCCAAGCGATGACGCGCAGGTTGGAATCGAAGTAGCCCTTCTTTGCCAGCCGGTCGGCCAGGACGCCGCCGGCGATCATGCCGAGGCTGCCCAGCACCGCATAGCAGACGCCGAGCGCAGTCCCGGCCTCGCCTGCCGTCAGGCCGAAGCTGCGCTGCATCAGTGCGGGATACCAGCCGGCGAGACTATAGCCGTAAATGCCGAACATCCCGGCCGAAAGGTAGATGCTCAGGAACGTGCGGCGGTTGGTCCACAGGAAGCGGAACACTTCGGCCAGGGGGGCGGCGTGCTTGCCGGTTTCGGCGTTGACGTGACGCGGCGGCTCCCTGGTGGCCGCGACCAGCAGGGCGACGAGCGCGCCCGGCGCGGCGACGGCCAGGAAGGCGGTCTGCCAGGAACGCAGCTCGCCCAGGACCGGGAGATGGACATTGCCGCTGCTGGCGATGAGCTGCACCACTGCGCCGCCGATAATCAGGGCCATGCCCGTGCCGCCGGTCACGCCGAGATTGTAGATCGCCATCGTCCGGCCGAGCTTTTCGCGGGGGAAGGCGCTGGAGAGGAAGGAATGGGCGGCGGGCGAGAGGGCCGCTTCGCCGACGCCGACGCCGATCCGCGCGACGAAGAGCATGGCGAAACTGCGGGCGACGCCACACATGGCGGTGGCGAAGCTCCAGAAGACGACCCCGGCGGCAATGACTTTCTTGCGCGAGATCCGGTCTGCCAGCATCCCGAACGGCACGCCCATGACGGCGTAGAGGATTGCGAAAGCGAAGCCCTGGAGCAGCCCGATCTGGATATCGCTGAGGCCAAGGTCCTCCCGGATCGGGTCGACCATGAGGGCGAGGATCTGCCGGTCGACGAACGACAGGACATAGGCGAGCAGGAAGATGCCCAGCGCGTAATTGGCCTGCTTCGACGTAAGGGGCTGCGGTGCCACTGCCCGGGACGACGGGCTCGCCTCTGATTGTTCCATAATATCAACCTATCCCGACGGCTGCTTAGGGTATCTCCGATCCGGATGGGAAGGCCCGGCGGCAGAGAAGATGTGGGGAACTGCGCAAGCCGTGGCGCGAGGCACGGATCGCGGCGCCGACTGGGGCCGCTTGCGCCCAAAAAAAGGCCGCCCCCTGCCGGTCTTGCGACAGGGCAGGGGGCGGAGCAGGGTTTCAGCCGTCAGAACGTCTGGTTGACGCCGACGTAGATCACGCGGCCGCGCGGATCGTGGACCGTCGGGTCGAAGCCGAGGAACAGCTGCGCGACCGGCGGGGCCTTGTCGAAGACGTTGATCGCACCGACCGAGAGCGTGGTGCCGCTCAGCCCGACGACATCGTCCAGCGCGACGCTGTACTGCACGTCGTAGGTGTTGTGCGACTTGATATGCGTGGCGGTGCGGTCGTTGTCGTAGCCGCTGACATAGTGCCCGAGCACGTTCAGCTTGTGCGCACCGGAAGACCAGTAGACGCCGTACTCCACGCGATCCTGCGGCATCGAATGGCCGAGATTGTTGAAGTTGACGCTGCCGAGGCCGTCGATCACCGGCCCGCCGGCGACGGTCTGGATGTCGTACTTGACGACATGCGACCACTGGGCCTTCAGTTCGAAGCGGCCGAGGCCGGTGTCGAACCAGGTGCGCGCCCCGGCATCGAAGCCTTCGACTTCCACCGAGGAGGCGTTGATGAACTTCAGGTCGACCCGCTGGAGGTTGCCGTTGATGTCCCGCGTGATGCGGCTTTGCGCATCGGTATCCCCGGCCCACGCAGCATTGATGATCTGCTGCGGGTTTTCCTTAACGATCAGGTCCTTGTACTTGAAGTTGTAGTAGTCGAAGTTCAGCTCGATATTGCGGGTCGGCGTAAAGGTCGCGCCGAGGTTCCAGTTGGTCGAACGTTCCGGGTCCAGCGTCTTGTCGCCGTAAGTCACCGTGTTGACGAAGACATAGGCATTGCTCAGCGCCGGATCGAGCACGCCCGGCTGGGCCGCCTGGACGGCATATTGCTGGTAGACGCCCGGCGCGCGGAAGGCCTTGCCCCAGCTGGCGCGCAGCGAGAGCATGTCGAACGGATGGGCCAGCAGCGAGATCTTCGGCGTGAAACGGCCGAAGCTGTGGGCGTACTTTTCGTAACGGCCGGAGAAGTTGGCTTCCGCGATCGAACCCAGCGGCACGCGCAGTTCGCCGAACACCGAATAGACTTCCTCGTTGCCCGAGAAGTCCGGCGCCTGGCCGAGCGTAATCAGTTCGCCGGCATTGATGAGATCGCCCCAGTTGTGGCGGAAGGTGCTGCGCCGGTACTGCGCGCCGGCCGCCGCCTGTACGGTTTCCCCGCCAAGGTCGAACAGATCGCCGGAAACGACCGCGTCAAGCGTGATGAGCGAGGTCTTGCCGTGCATGTCGGTGGAGCCGATCAGGCTCTGCACCAGTTCGTCGCTGTTGGCCGTACCCGTCCCCAGATATGCGGACCCGAAGGGGTTGAAGTACATGCAGCTGCCGACGCCCGGCGTCCCGCTGAAGGGATCGCAGTCCGGTCCGCCCAGGCCGTTGAGCGCGTTGATGAAGCGCGTCTTGATCGTGTCGGGCTTGTCGTAGAATACGGTCTGCTGGCTGTAAGTGGCATTGAGCGACCAGTTCCAGGCCTTGCCCAGTTCGCCGTCCAGCCCCGCGGCCAGGCGGAAGGTGTCGTAATTGTTGTGCGTGATCGACGGGCCGTATTCGCCATTCAGCATGCGGCCGCGGAAGTAGACGTCCTCGCCGAAGGGATTGTCCGGGTGGCTGGCCGGAACGATCGGGGCAATGGCCAGCATCGGGAAGGACGGCGAAGAGGTCGTCGACGATTTCGTGTTGGCGTAACCGGCTTCGAGGTTGAGGTTGACGTTGTCGCCGATCGTGCCGTTGTAAGTCGCGAAGACCTGGATCCGCTGTTCCTTCGGGATCAGGTCGTAGTAGCCGGAGAAGTCGAACCGGCACAGGTCGGTGGGCGAAGTCTGGTAGCTGTCCGGGAAGGCCGCATTGGTGCAGTCGGGATCGGCCATGTAGGAGCCGCCGCCTACCGGGAGAAAGGACCCGGGCTGGCCGTAGCTCGACACCGAATGCCACCAGGGGCGGCCGAAAGAGGACGCGGTCGAGAACTTGCGCTTGGTCGTCGCCAGGCGGGTGCTCTTGTAATAGGACGCGGCCACGACGAGATCGCCGCCAGCCACTTCGAACCCGGCGATACCGTCGAGGTTATACTGCTGGGCGCCGTCGATGAAGTTGACCCGGGCGGAGACTTCCGGGCGGTCCACCCGCTTGCGGGTAATGAAGTTGACCACACCGGCGACGGCGTCGGAACCGTAGGTCGCGGCCCCGCCGTCCTTGATGACTTCGACCCGTTCGACTGCGATCAGCGGCACCAGCGAGTTGATGTCGACGAAAGTGCTGCCGTCGTTGTTCGCAACGGCCGACAGGGTCTGGCGGCGGTTGTTGACGAGCACCAGGGTGGAGCCGAGGCCGAGGTTGCGCAGGTTGAACTGCGCGGTGCCGGCGGTCAGCGGCTGGCCCAGCTGGTCGGTACCGGCTTCGGAACCGGAGTTGGACGGAATGGTGTTGACCAGTTCGGCCGCGTTGGTGAGTGCGCGCGCCTGGATATCGTCGCTGTTCACGACCGACAGGGGCGAGGAAGTCACCGTCTGGCGGATCAGGGTGCCGGTGACGATGATTTCCTGGGTGTCGGTGGTGTCGGTCGCATCTTGCGCCAGGGCCGGCTGTGCCAGCCAGAGCGCGCCGCACGATGCCGACGCGCACAGCGCATGCTTCCAGAGTCGTTTATTGCAAGGCATATTTCCCTCCCTTTGCGTTCGCTTCGAAAAGCTTTTTTTGCGCGTTTGGGACTTTAACGTCTCTAACTGCGCAATTTTGTCTGTTTGTGTGACTCTTGGCGTATCTCTCCGCCATCGTCCAATGACGAGTTCATATCAAATGATCTCGAAATGAGATCATTTGATGTTTCCGATCATTTCAATTGGTTATGATTGCATAAGCGCGGCCGCACGTTCCCCGATCATCAGTGCCGAGGCGCCGGTGTTCCCGTTAACGAGAAGGGGCATGATCGCCGTGTCGGCAATGCGCAGCCGCTCAACTCCGCGCACGCGCAACTGCGTATCGACCACGGCGCGATCGTCGCTGCCCATCCGGCAGGTGCCGGCGGGATGGTAGTGATTCGTCCCCCAGCGGCGGATGGCGGCCTCTATCGCGGCCTTCCCCTGCACGGCCGGGCCGGGCTTCAGTTCCGCCTCGACGACTTTGGCGAGCGCTGGCGCAGCGGCGATCTCCCGTGCCCGTTCCATGGCCAGCCGCAAGGTTTCGAGATCGCGCGGGTCTTCGAAATACCCCGGCTCGATCAGCGGGGCGTCGAGCGGCGAGGCGCTGCGCAGCCGGACCCTGCCGCGGCTGTAGGGGCGGCCCTGATTGAGCATGAAGCGGAAACCGTGCCGCGAGGGCAGGCCTGCCATCAACCCTCGCCGCTTGGGGTCGGGCAGACCGGACCCGAGGATCAGCTGGACGTCGGGGGCCACGGCGCCGGGGGCGACGTTGAGCAGGCCTCCGGCCGGACCGGGCGGGCTCGCCAGGATACCGTTGCGCTGGAACGCATAGCGCAGGGCCGAGGCCGGACCGCGCAGCGGGTGCATGTAGCGGTAGGCGGTGACCGGCGCGCTGCAGGCGAAATCCATCAGGTAGGCCGCATGATTTTGCAGGTTGTGCCCCACTTCCGGCGAATCCGCGATGACGGGGATGCCTGCCGCCTCCAGTTCGGCTGCCGGGCCGATCCCGGACAGCAGCAGGAGTTGGGTCGAATTGATCGCACCCGCACTCAGGATCACTTCTTGCGCCGCGTGGGCCGACCGGACTTCTCCGTCGTGCAGGAACGTGACGCCTGTCGCCTGCCCGTTTTCGAAATCGACCTTGAGGGCCTGGGCCTGGCTCAGGACCGTGAGCGTTCCCGCGCGCAGGCCGGGCTTGAGATAGGTGTCCA
>JAQVEQ010000216.1 GCA_028697875.1 Novosphingobium sp.
AAGCGAGCTATTCGCAGGCCTTCACGATGCTGCCTTCGCCTTTCGACGGGCTGCTGGTCCAGGCCAACTATACCTACACCAATGCCAAGGGCACGATGTACGACGGGCGCGAGATCCCGCTGCCCGCCAGTTCTAAGCACACCTTCAATATCGTGCTGGGCTATGAAAAGGGGCCGTTCGAATTCCGCGCGGCGGGCACCTATCGCAGCAAGTATCTGGATGAAGTCGGCGGCGCGGCGGACGAGGACCGCTATGTCGACAACCACTTCCAGATCGACCTGTCGGCCAAGTACAAGGTCACCGACAACATCCGCCTGTTCGCCGAATGGGTGAACGTCAACAATGCGAAGTACTTCGCCTACCAGAACTACGAGAACCGCAAGCGTCTGCTGCAGTTCGAGAAGTACGGCCCGACCGTCAAGTTCGGCGCCAAGGTGACCTTCTGATGCGGGGGTGGGTGGCGCTTGCCGCGGCCGCGGCGCTCGCCGCCTGCTCGTCCGGGCCTGACGACGCGGTTGCAACCGCGTCGGTCACGGCCCGGGCGGAAACGCAGCCGGTGGGCACGGCGAACGAGGATGCGGCGGACGATCCGGCGATCTGGCGCAACGCTGCCGATCCGGCGGCCGGCCTGCTGGTCGGAACCGACAAGAAGGCCGGGCTCTACGTCTACAATCTCGAAGGCAAGGTGCTGGACTTCATGGCCGCCGGGCGGCTCAACAATGTCGCGCTGGTCGAAGGGCCGGGCGGCATCCTCGTTGCCGCCAGCGACCGCACCGACAAGAAGAATTCGCGCATCGCGCTGTTCTCGCTCGATCCGGCCAGCGGCAAGCTCACGCAACTCGGCCACGTGGCGGGCGGGCCGGGCGAAGCCTATGGCTTGTGCATGACGGGCGGTAGCGGCGGTTCCGCCGGCGGGGCAGGCAAGGTGCGTGTCTATGCCGCGCTGAAGGACGGCACCGTCCGCGAGGTTTCGGTTTCCTCTGCGCCGGGCGCGCTTTCCGGCGCGGTCACGCGCGAATGGAAAATTCCCACCCAGATCGAAGGCTGCGTGGTCGACGATGCGACGGACAGGCTGTTCGTCGGCGAAGAGGACGAAGGCATCTGGACGATCGCCCTGGCCGATGCCGAAGCGAAGCCGGTTTCCTTCGCCAAGGTCGACGGCCATCGGCTGGTGGCCGATGTCGAAGGCCTCGCGCTTGCCCGCCTGCCGGATGGGCGCGGGATCCTCCTGGCCTCGAGCCAGGGCGACAATGCCTATGCCGCGTTCGATGCGGTGTCGGGCGCCTTCCTGGGGCGGTTCCGCATCGGCGACGGCGCGGTCGACGGGACCAGCGAAACGGACGGGATCGACGTTGTCACTGGCGATTTCGGTCCGGCATTTCCCGGCGGGCTGTTCGTCGCTCAGGACGGCGACAACGGCAAGGGCACCCAGAACTTCAAGCTGGTCGCCTGGGACGACATCCGGGCCGCGCTCGGTCTTTAAGAACCGGGCCTGACGGGAATTCGCACGGGGCTGATCCGTCCAGGCGGCGGGCAGCCCCGGCTTGCTTGCATCCCCACGTTCCCGCGGCTTGCGGCCGCCAAGGCTATTATATCCGAACCGGATGCAGTTCCCCCGCCGCCGTCTTGATCGCGTGGCTGCCGATTGGCTAGCTGCCGGCACGGGTGCCGGGGGCATCCGGCGTTGCCGCAAGGCGGCGGGGCACGCCCCGCCTGGGGGATTTTCAATGGGGCCGGATCGCGCGCTCAACTTGCTGGACGCGATGCTGTGGAATGCGGCGATCATCGCCGGGCCGGTCATGCTGGCTACCCTGGCGGTGGGCCTGATCGTCTCCGTCTTCCAGGTGGCGACGCAGATCCAGGAAATCACGCTGAGCTACGTGCCCAAGATCGTCGCTGCGATGGTCTTGTTGATCGCTCTGGGTCCGTGGATGATCGGGCGGCTGACGGCTTTCGCCCGCGCCCTCTACCTGACGATCCCGTCGCTGGCCGGATAGGGCGCGCGGGGTGGACGATCTCACGGCCCGGCTGGTGGCGGCCCTGCTGGTCGCTTTGCGCGTTGCGCCGGCGCTGGCCTATGGCGGGCCTTTCACCCTGTTGCGCGTCCCTTTGACCATGCGCGTGCTGCTGGCGCTGGTGCTGGCCTTGTGGCTGGTGGCGGGGCGGCCCGCCGCGACTGTGGACGTCGTGCGGTCCGGGGCCAGCCTGCTCTCGCTCGCGGCGGGCGAACTGCTGGTCGGCATCGCCATCGCGCTGTGCCTGCAACTGGCGTTCGCGGCGATCCTCTGGGCCGGGCGGGCAGTCGATATCCAGGCCGGTTTCGGCCTCGCCATGGTCGCGGACCCGACCACTCAGGCGCAGATGCCGCTTGCCGGGACAGTCTTTGCCTATGGTGCGGCGGCGGTCTTCTTCACCATGGGCGGGGCGCACGACCTGATCGCCTTGTGGGCGGCCTCGCTCGATGCCTTGCCCATGGGGCACGGCCTGCTGGCGGGCGACATGCAGGCCTTGTCGGCGCTTGCCGGAACCTTGTTCGCCATGGGCATCGGCCTGGTCGCGATCGTGATGCTGGTGCTGTTCCTGCTCGACCTGACCATCGCCTTCATGTCGCGCACCTTGCCGCAAATGAACGTCCTGCTGCTGGGCTTTCAGGTGAAGTCGATGGCGACATTGCTGACACTGCCCGTCGCGCTGGCCGTGTCGGCGGGGATATTCGTGCGCCTGCTGCGCACCGCGCTGGAAGGCGCGCCGGGCCTGCTCGGGCAAGGGACGGGCTGAACCGTGGCGGAGCAGCAGGACCAGGACCGGAGCGAGGAACCCACCCCGTTCAAGCTCAAGCGCGCGCGGGAAAAGGGGCAGGTCGCGCGCGGGATGGATCTGGGCTTCGTCGGCAGCCTGCTGGCCTTTGCCGGGTTCATGCTGGCGGCGGGGCCCGCTTTCGTCGTGCGGCTGGCCGACCTCATGCGCCTGTCGCTCACGGTCGGGATCGACCGCACGGACCGGCCGGCCACGGTCCTGGGCACGGTCAGGGCGATCTACTGGCTCGCGTTTCAGCCGCTGCTGGTGCTGGGCGGGATCGTGGTCGTGGTGCTGGTGTTCCTCGAACTGATGCAGTTGCGGGGCTTCATCTTCACGACCGCGCCGCTCAAGCCCGATTTCTCGCGGCTCAATCCGGCCAAGGGGCTCAAGCGCCTGTTTTCGCTGCGGATGGTCAAGGAAACGCTCAAGAACGTCGTCAAGATGGCGGCCTACGCCCTTGTCGCCTGGTTCATGATTACCGGCGCGGTCGCCATGTTCGGCGATTCCGTGCACGACGCTGCCTCGCTTGCCCGGGCGATGGATGGCGCGGGCAAGCGCCTGCTGTTCGCCTTCCTCGGCCTCGCGTTTCTGTTCATGGTGCTCGACCAGGTGATCGTGCGCGGCGAATTCATGAAGCAGATGCGCATGAGCCGCCGCGAACTGACGCGCGAAACCAAGGAACGCGAAGGGGAACCGCGCCTCAAGCAGAAACGCCGCGAGTTGCATGGTGCGATGCGGCAGCAGGCGGAAGGGCTGGGCAAGCTCGACGGTTCGGATTTCCTGGTCACCAACCCCGAACATTTCGCCGTGGCCCTGGCCTACGACCCTGAGTCGATGGACGCTCCGACGATCCGGGCGAAAGGGCGCAACCATTTCGCGCAACTGCTCAAGCGCAAGGCCCGGCTGCTTGGTATCCCGATTATCGCGGACCCGGCGCTGGCGCGCGGCCTTTTCCACGACTGCAAAGCCGACCGGCCGATCGCGCCGCAGCATTTCCATGCGGTGGCGCGCCATTATGCGCGCCTGCGCCGGGCCGGCATCCGGCCTTCCGAAAGTGTAACGCCGCATGGGTAAGCTCTTCGACAGGAACAAGGACCTCGTGCTGGTGCTTGGCACGGTCCTGATCCTCCTGATCCTGTTCTCCCCGATCCCGCCGGCGATGCTGGACCTGGCGATCATCGTCAATTTCGGCTTCGGGCTGACGATCATGCTGCTGACGTTCTACGTCGCCAAACCGGTCGAATTCTCGACTTTCCCTTCCCTGTTGCTGGTCGCTACGCTCTATCGCCTGTCGCTCAATGTCGCGGCGACGCGGCTGATCCTGACCGGGGCCGATGCGGGCGACGTGATCGAAGCCATCGGCAGCCATGCGGTGCAGGGCAATTTCGTGATCGGCCTGGTGGTCTTCACTATCCTCGTCGTGGTCCAGTACGTGGTGGTGACGTCAGGTGCGCAACGCGTGTCGGAAGTCGCCGCGCGCTTCACGCTCGATTCCATGCCCGGCCAGCAGATGAGTATCGACGCCGCTCTCAATCTCGGCCTCATCACCCAGCAGCAGGCGATCGACCGCCGCGCCGACCTGGACAAGGAAGCCTCGTTCTACGGGGCGATGGACGGGGCCAGCAAGTTCGTGAAAGGCGATGCGATTGCCGG
>JAQVEQ010000029.1:0-15322 GCA_028697875.1 Novosphingobium sp.
CCTGGTCCTCGTGATAGGCCGGAACGGCGATCGCCGCGGTCATGCGCTTGCCGGTGATCTCGACCACGTCGCCTTCGGTCACGCCCAGGGCGGCAAAGGCGGATTTCGGCATGCGGGCGATGCCTTGGCCGCTTTCTTCCTGCCGCGCGGCGGCGACCTGCAACCTGACCGACTTGTCCTTCACTGCGGCTTCCGCATCCGTCATGCGCGCACTCCCTACCTCTCACCGGAATTCCGGCTCTTGGGCAAAGCTAGGTACGCCGATGACGGAATGCAAACGGACAACGCGACGAGACACCGCGCGCAGGCGGGATTGTGCCTTGCAGCAGAGGGGGCGAATGGGCAAAAAAAGGGCCCGGTCGTTGCCGACCGGGCCGTGGAAGTTTTGGGAGAGGATGCCTGAAAGGCAGTGTCGTTATGATCCCGGTCCGGCTTTTTCGCAAGTGCGAAAACCTCACCGGATATTGCAAAACTTGCAACCACGGCATTTTTATTGATTTTAATAGGTTTTCTTTCGGAAACAGCGCGATTTCTTGCACTGCAATCGTTCAATCGCGAATGCCAGCCCGAGGAATTGCTGCACCGCACAAACTCACGCCCGTGTCGCGGCAGGCTGGACAGGCCCCGCGCGCGCGCAGGATGACAGCGCGAATACAAGCCGTTATGTGCATTGCAACATCATGGCCATTCCACCGGAAAGGATTCGATGAACAAGCTTTATCCCAGCGCGGCAGCGGCCCTGGACGGGTTGCTGAAGGACGGCATGCTGATTGCCGCGGGCGGTTTCGGCCTGTGCGGTATTCCCGAACGCCTGCTCGACGCGGTTCGCGACAGCGGGGTCAAGGACCTGACCTTCGCTTCCAACAATGCCGGCATCGACAACGAAGGCATCGGCAAGCTGCTGCGCACCAGGCAAGTCCGGAAGATGATCGCCAGCTACGTGGGCGAGAACAAGGAATTCGAACGCCAGTTCCTCGCCGGGGAACTGGAAGTGGAATTCAGCCCCCAGGGCACCCTGGCCGAACGCATGCGCGCCGGCGGCGCGGGCATTCCCGGCTTCTACACCAGGACCGGCGTCGGCACCCAGGTCGCCGAGGGCAAGGAAGTGAAAGTCTTCGACGGCGAGGACTATATCCTCGAACGCGGGATCTTCGCCGACCTCTCGCTGGTCAAGGCGTGGAAGGCGGACGAGACCGGCAATCTCGTGTTCCGCAAGACGGCGCGCAACTTCAACCTGCCGGCCGCCACGTGCGGCAAGGTCTGCGTGGTCGAAGTGGAAGAGATCGTACCCAAGGGATCGCTCGATCCCGACTGCATCCACCTGCCGGGCGTCTACGTCCAGCGCATGATCGTGGGGGCGCCCTACGACAAGAAAATCGAATTCGTCACGACCCGCAAGAGGGAGGCCGCCTGATGACCATTCACGACCACCTCGCCAAGGGCTGGACCCGCGACCAGATGGCCGCCCGCGCGGCGCGCGAACTGCAGGACGGTTTCTACGTCAACCTCGGCATCGGCATCCCGACGCTGGTGGCCAATCACGTGCCGGAAGGCATCGAGGTCACCTTGCAGTCGGAGAACGGCATGCTCGGCATCGGCCCCTTCCCCTACGAAGGCGAGGAGGACGCCGACCTCATCAACGCCGGCAAGCAGACGATCAGCGAACTGCCCCACTCGGCCTATTTCGACAGCGCGGCCAGCTTCGCCATGATCCGCGGCGGGCATATCGACCTGACCGTGCTGGGGGCGATGGAAGTGGCCGAGAACGGCGACATCGCCAACTGGATGATCCCGGGCAAGATGATCAAGGGCATGGGCGGGGCGATGGACCTTGTCGCCGGGGTCAAGAAGATCATCGTGGTGATGGAGCACGTCTCCAAGAACGGCGATCCCAAGTTCATCCCGGCCTGCACCCTGCCGCTGACCGGC
The DNA here is from genome assembly GCA_028697875.1 of Novosphingobium sp. Taxonomy (GTDB): domain Bacteria; phylum Pseudomonadota; class Alphaproteobacteria; order Sphingomonadales; family Sphingomonadaceae; genus Caenibius. The sequence goes on from JAQVEQ010000029.1 coordinate 1,930, forward strand.
CGCAACGTGGTCGACATGATCGTCACCGACCTCGCCGTGTTCCAGCGGCCCGATCACAACGCGCCGTTCAAACTGATCGAGCTTGCACCGGGCGTCACGAAAGAGGACATAAGGCAAAAGACCACGGCCCAATATATCGAATAGGAGCAGGAAGGGCCGCCACAAGACAATCGGGAGAGAGAAAAATATGGCCGCCGACATTTCCGCAATCCCGCTGACCCGCCTCGACGGGAGCGCGGACAGCCTCGCCAACCATGCAGGCAACGTCCTGCTGGTGGTGAACGTCGCCTCGCAATGCGGGCTGACGCCACAGTACGAAGGGCTGGAAAAGCTCTACAACCGCTACAAAGGCAAGCATTTCGAAGTGCTGGGCTTCCCGGCAAACGATTTCGGCGCGCAGGAGCCCGGCTCGAACGAGGAAATCGCCCAGTTCTGCTCGGCCAATTACGGCGTCACGTTCCCCATGTTCAGCAAGGCCGACGTGACGGGCGCGGCCAAGCAACCGCTCTACGCCGCGCTGACCAAGGCCATGCCCGACAAGGAAGGCGATGCCGAAAGCTTTCGCGAACGGCTGCGCGGCTACGGCATGACGCCGACCACGGATCCCGAAGTGCTGTGGAACTTCGAAAAGTTCCTCATCGCCAGGGACGGCACGGTCGCGGCGCGCTTCGCCCCCACCATCGCGCCGGACGACCCGGCGCTGGTCGCCGCGATCGAGACCGAACTCACCAAGTGACCGCAAGCGGGAAACCGGCGGACATGCCCGGCACCGTGCTGCTCGGGCATGTCGCCAGCCTCTTTCCCGGTGCCGCGCCGATCGACAACGGCAGCGCCGATTCGGCACCTGCGGAAAAAGGCGCCTACGTCCTGCTGATGCATTTCGGCACGCCCCCCGTCTTTGCCCACAAGCGCGCCACCGTCACGCTTGCGCGCGGCTGGTATGCCTATTCGGGCAGCGCCTATGGCCCCGGCGGCATGCGCGCGCGGCTGCGCCGCCATTTCCGGCGCGAGAAGAAGCCGCACTGGCATGTCGACCGTCTGACGGTCCTGGCGCAACCGCTCCATGCCCTGACGCTGGCAGGCGGTTCGGAATGCACGATCGCAGGGCGGCTTGCCGCAGCGGGCGGGTTCGAACCGGCACTGCCGGGCTTCGGCAGCAGCGATTGCGCCGCTTGCCCGTCCCACCTGCTGAAATGGCGGGGCTGAGCCCGCCACCCTATACCCGGACGATCAGCCGAGCGCGGCCTTGAGATCGTCCACCAGGTCGGTCCGCTCCCACGGGAAGAAATCGCCTTCCGCCTTGCGGCCGAAATGGCCGTAGGCCGCGGTCGTGCGGTAGATCGGCTTGTTGAGGCCGAGCCCTTCGCGAATGCCGCGCGGCGTCAGGCCGCCGAGCCGGGCCTTGGCCACATCCGCCACCGCCCGTTCCAGCTTGTCGTCGGCAACCGTGCCGGTCCCGTGGGTATCGACATAGAGCGACAGCGGCTCCGACACGCCGATCGCATAAGCGACCTGGATCGTGCAGCGCTTGGCCAGGCCCGCCGCGACGATATTCTTGGCTAGGTAGCGCGTGACATAGGCGGCCGAGCGGTCGACCTTGGTCGGGTCCTTGCCCGAAAAGGCGCCGCCGCCGTGGGGCGAGGCCCCGCCATAGGTGTCGACGATGATCTTGCGGCCGGTCAGCCCCGCATCGCCGTCCGGCCCGCCGATCACGAAGCTGCCGGTGGGATTGATGTGATAGACCGTCTCGTCCGAGAGCAGTTCGGCGGGCAGCACATCGGCGATCACGCTTTTCACGTAGGCTTCGAGCACCGCGTAGAGTTCGGGATTGGCATCGTCGCCCTTGATGCAATAGCCGGGCTTGTGCTGGGTCGAGACGACGATCGCGGTGGCCGCGACCGGCTTTCCGTCATGGAAACGCAGCGTCACCTGGCTCTTGGCGTCGGGTTCGAGGAACGGCGCCACGCCCGACTTGCGGTCGGCGGCCATGCGCTGGAGGATCTTGTGGCTGTAATCGAGCGTCGCCGGCATCAGGTCGGGCGTCTCGTCGCAGGCGAAGCCGAACATGATGCCCTGGTCGCCCGCGCCTTCGTCCTTGTTCCCGCTGGCATCGACGCCCTGCGCGATATGGGCGGACTGGCCGTGAAGGTGGTTGGCGAAATCGAGTTCGGCCCAGTGGAAACCTTCCTGCTCGTAGCCGATCTCGCGCACCACGCCGCGCACCACTTCCTCGATCTCGTCGCGCGCGCCCGGCGCCCAGCCGTGATGTTCGGGCCAGCGTTCGAGATCGTAGATCGGCTTGCAGCGGATTTCGCCCGCCAGCACCACCCGGTTGGTCGTGGTCAGCGTCTCGCACGCGATGCGCGATTCGTTGTCCTTGCTGAGCATGAGGTCGACGATCGCATCGGAAATCTGGTCGGAAACCTTGTCCGGATGGCCTTCGGAAACGCTTTCGGAGGTAAACAGGTAATTGGCGCGCATGCGGCGTCGGTCCTTCCCCAAATCCTGGGATGAAATCTGGTTCGCGCGGTCTAGCCGCGCCCCCGGCGTCTGGCAACCAGCGCGATGGCCAGCAGCACGACCGCCCAGCCGAGCGGCAGCATATTGCCCAGCCGGGCGAACGGTGTCGGCGGCAAGGCTGCGGGGACATGGGTGTCGATCCGCTCCGCGCGGTGAATCGGGACAAACTGGCGCACGATCCCGTACGAATCGATCACCGCGCTGATCCCGGTGGTGGTGGCGCGCAGAACCGGCAGGCCTTCCTCGATCGCGCGCAGCCGGGCCTGGGCAAGGTGCTGCGGCGGCCCCCAGCTACCGAACCAGCCGTCGTTGGAAGGGTTGAAGATATAGCCGGGCCGGTGTTCCGGATCAGTCACTTCGCCGGAGAAGGTAATTTCGTAGCAGATCTGGATCCCGGCCTGGCCCCACGGCCCGAGATCGAGCGTGCGCGGCCCCGGACCCGGCCAGAAATCGATCGATCCGGCCACGAGACGCGAGGCGCCGAGCGGTTCGAGCAGCCAGCGCAGCGCGAGATATTCGCCGAACGGCACCAGGTGCGCCTTGGCGTAACCGGCGCGAATCTGGCCGGTGCTGTCGATCGCGGTCACGACATTGCGCGCGCCGACCGCGCGCGCGCCCGCGATTTCGAGATCGACCGTGCCGGTCATCAGCAGGCTGCCGGGCCCGATCACCCGGCCGATCCGCGCCCGGGCATAGGCCGGGTCGCCCCCGGCGGTCATCTCGTTGTAGTACGCCTGCGGATAACCGTCGCGCAGATAGTCGGGCACGCCGGATTCGGGCCACAGGACCAGCCGCCGCTCACCCGGCCGTTCCGGCAGGCTCAAGCCCGCGATTCGCGCGAACTGCTCCTCGAACCGGGCGGGGTCGTTGAGCTCTTCCTGCCGGACATCGGGCTGCACCAGCGTCAGGGCCAGATCGCTGGGCCGTTCGGCAGGGGCCGGCAGCAGGAACTGGACGGCCGCCAAGGCCCCGGCGGCAATCCCCAGCGGCACCAGCCGCCGCCGCGCGGCCAGAAGCGCGCCGCCCGCCGCGATCAGGGCCGCAAGGCCGGACAGGGCATAAGTCCCCAGCCACGGCGCGAGCGCCGCGAGCCCCTGCGAATGGAAGCCCCCGAGCAGGACCACGCCGAGCGGGTCCCAGGCATAGCCGGTGAAGACCCAGCCGCGCAGCCATTCGGCGACGATCCAGCAACCGGCGAACGCGAACGCCAACGGCCAGCTCGCCCCCTGGCTGGTCCCACGGCCCATCCCATAGCCCACCAGCGCCCGGGCGCCGCCCGCCGCAAGCGCCGGATAGACGGCAAGGTAAAGCGACAGCAGCGGCACCGCGATCCAGCCGAGCAACGGCGACATCTGGGCCTGATAGGTGAAGGCCGTGGCGATCCAGTTGTTGGCGACAGTGAAATGGGTCCAGCCGAACAGCCAGCCGATGACCAGCGCGTCGCGGACCGAACCCGTGCGCGCGACAAGGAGGAACAGCGCGCCGACGCAAATCAGCGTCAGCGGCCAGAGCGCGAGGGGCTGGAAACCCGCCGCCGACATGGCGCCAAGCAGCAGGGCCAACCGGCGCGGGTGGCGTGCAAGTCGTTCGAGGAGAAGGCTGGCCGCACCCATCGCGCGACATGTGCCGCGCGACAGGCCGCAACGCAACCGGTTAGATGCCGTTTCCGCCGGAGCCTGCCGAAACGCCGGGACCAGGCACCGGCTTCACCCGGTGCGGCGGCAGTCAGCCGACCTGCTGGAGCGTTTCGTCGCCGTCATTCGAACCACCGTCCTGCGAGCTGGCGTCCTGCGAGCTGGCGTCCTGCGAGCTGGCGTCCTTCGCGGCAGCCTTGGTACGCGTGGTCCGGCGGCGGCGCGGCGCGGGAGCTTCTTCCGCCTCGTCGCTGGCCGCACCGATGGAAGGCGGCAGGATCGAGGAATCGAACCCCGGTTCGCCCTTGCCGCCCGCCTTGCCGGCGGCATCGTCCCCGGCGTTGTCCTTATCGCCGGCCTCGGCCGCTTCCGCGCGCGGCTTGCGCGGGCGGCGCGGACTCGTCCGTTCGCGATTGCCGCGCGTGAAGGGGTTTTCGGACGGTTCGTATTCGTTGGCGGCTTCCTTGCCGCTTTCGCTCTCGGCCTCGTCGCGCTTCGTATCCTCGCGCTCGGGGCGCTCGGGGCGCTCGGGACGGCGGGACCGGCTGCGCTCCGGCTGACGGATGGCGAATTCGTCGTCCTCGTCCTCGCTATCGGCCGATTGCTCGCGCGGCTCATCGCGGCGGGAGCGGTGCTCGTCCTGGCGCGCCTTGGTATCCGCAATCACCCGGAAATAGTGGTCGGCGAACTGCAGGTAGTATTCGGTCTGGACGCGGTCGCCGTTGAGCGAGGCGTCATGGGCCAGCTTCTTGTACTTTTCGAGCAGCTGCGGCGCATTGCCGCGCGCCCGGCTGTCGATACGGTTAAGCTGGCCGCCGCCCGGCGAACGATTACTGCCACGACCCCTGCGGCGATTGCTGCGATTGTTGTTCAAGGGAAAATTCATCCTCAATTGTAACCGGAAAGGCGCCGGGCGCCCGCTCGGCCGCAAAATTCCGCTCCACGCCAAGGGCTTGCCCCATGCATGGCCCTCCATCTGCATGTCTGCGGAAACCCAGGGGCCACACGAGCATGTGCAAATTTCGGAGCGTGACCTGCCAGTCGGGAATTTTCATCCGACCGGCGGTCGCCCGCTGCCTAGCGGGGTTAATCCGGCTTGCCAAGCCCTAATATTGTGCCGCCTTGCGCGAATCGCAAGGCCAGCACTCGCGGCCTGCCGCCCAGATCGCGGTGCAGCCGGACCGCGAAACCGGCCTCCCGGGCGATGGCGCCAACGGCATCAGCCTGAGCCGCGCCGATCTCCACCATGGCCGCCCCTTCGTCGTCCAGCAAGGCCGGCAACTGGGCCAGCAGCACGCGATAGGCATCGAGCCCTTCCGGCCCGGCGAACAGGGCCCCGCCCGGTTCGTGATCGCGCACCGACGGTGCCAGCTCGGCCTGGTCCTCGACATAGGGCGGGTTCGCGAGAATCAGGTCGAAGCGTCCCAGCCCTTCGGCCCAATTGGGTTCGTCCCAGTCGCGGTGCAGGATCCGCGCCCTCTCGCCAAGACCGAGCAGGGCCGCGTTTTCCGCCGCCACCGCCACGGCGCCGAGCGAACGGTCGATCCCGATTCCCTCTGCATCCGGCCGTTCGGCCAGCACCGACAGCAGCAGCGCGCCCGATCCCGTCCCGCAATCGAGCACGCGCCCGGGAGCGGATGCGGCCTCCAACGCCGCCTCCACCAGCACTTCGCTGTCGCCGCGCGGGATCAGCACTTCGCCCGTCACCAGGAAATCCCGCCCGTAGAATTCCTGATGCCCGGTGATGTAGGCGACGGGTTCGTGCTTCATGCGGCGGGCGACGAAGTCCGCGAAGCAGGCGGGCACCCCATCCTGCATGTGGCGCAACAGCAGGTCGGAACGGGACACGCCCAGCGCGTGGGCCATCAGGACTTCGGCGTCGAGCCGCGCGGTATCGCTGGTGACGGCCAGCGCCTGGGCCGCTTCGCGCAAGGCGTTGGAAACAGCCATCGCTCAGCGCGCGGGCTTCGACAGGCTCACTCGCCCATCGCCGCGAGGCGCTTGGCCTCGTCCTCGGCGATCAGCGCATCGATCAGCTCGCCCAGCCCTGGCCCTTCGAGCACTTCGGGCAGCTTGTGCAGGGTCAGGCCGATCCGGTGATCGGTCACGCGGCCTTGCGGGAAATTGTAGGTGCGGATGCGTTCGGACCGGTCGCCGGACCCGACCATCGCCTTGCGCGCTTCCGCTTCCGCGCCGTGGGCCTCCGCCCGCCTGAGGTCGAACAGCCGCGTGCGCAGGACCTGCATCGCCTTGGCCTTGTTCTTGTGCTGGCTGCGTTCGTCCTGCTGGGTGACGACGATGCCGGTCGGCAAGTGGGTGATGCGCACTGCCGAATCGGTGGTGTTGACGTGCTGGCCGCCCGCGCCGCTGGCGCGGTAGATGTCGATCTTGAGGTCCTTGTCGTCGATCTGGACGTCGACTTCGTCGGGCTCGGGCAGGACGGCCACGGTCGCCGCGCTGGTGTGGATGCGCCCGCCGCTTTCCGTCACCGGCACGCGCTGGACCCGGTGGACGCCGGATTCGAACTTGAGCTTGGCGAACACGCCCTGCCCCGCGACGTTGGCGACGATTTCCTTGAACCCGCCGATGTCCGACGCGTTGGTGCTGATGACTTCCACCCGCCAGCCCTGTTCGGCGGCATAGCGTTCGTACATGCGGAACAGGTCGGCGGCGAACAGCGCGGCCTCGTCCCCGCCCGTCCCGGCGCGGATTTCCAGCATGGCCGGGCGGCTGTCGGCCGAATCGCGCGGCAGCATGGCCACGGCCAGACGGCGTTCCGCCTCGGGCAGCGCGGCGCGCAGGCGGAACACTTCCTCTTCCGCCAGCGCCTTCATCTCCGGATCGCTGTCGTCCAGCGCTTCCAGTTCGGCCAGTTCGCCGCGCATCTCGCGCACTTCCTCGGCCACGCGGGCGACCGGCTCCAGCTCGGCGTAGTCGCGGCTCGCGGCGACGAAGGCATCGCCTTCCAGCGTGCCCGACGCCAGCCGCGCCTCCAGTTCCGCAAACCGCGCGGCCAGTTGCGCCAGCCGTTCGTCGGGGATGGTCACAGCTCACCCTCCCCGCAATCGTCACCCTGAACTTGTTTCAGGGTCCATTTTGCCTCACGCAAAGAAGCATGGGCAGAGAACGCAATCCTTGCGTCTATATTCTTGCGAGCCGACCCTATGGCACGCTCTATATCGGTGTGACGTCCGGCCTGATGGGCAGGCTCTGGCAGCATCGAAACGGCACGTTTCCCGGTTTTACGGAGCAGTATACGGTCAAGCGGCTCGTCTGGTTCGAGATGCATGGCGACATGCCCTCTGCCATCGCTCGGGAAAAGCAACTCAAGAACTGGCGGCGCCAATGGAAGATCAACCTCATCGAGGCCGAAAATCCGCATTGGATCGATCTTGCCGTTAACCTGGGATTTCCGCCGCTTGCATCGGAAATCCGGCAAAATGGACCCTGAAACAAGTTCAGGGTGACGGGTCTTGGGCATGATCACGACCGAAAACGTCTGAGAATCTCAGAGACCTTCTCAAACTCTTCCACATTCGGAGCTGACTGGGTTCGAATTACGGTCTGACCGTCACGTGAAGATATGGAAACCAAGACTTTCGCGGGAATTTTAGCCGCTTTGTCATATCTCTTTCGAGGCGAGCCGGTTGAAATCATCTCAGTCGAGAAGCCAGCGTGTCTGATCGCTGTGTTCGCGCTGATACCGGTGCCAATGACCGAATCATCTTCGACCGCGATGCTGACAACCACGGGGACCTCAGGCTCTAACTCCAGCAGCATCGCCAGCCGTTCGATCCCGGCCGCCCAGCCAACCGCCGGGGTGTGCGAGCCGCCCAGCGCCTCGATCAGGCCATCGTAACGGCCGCCGCCCAGCACGGTGCCTTGCGCCCCCAGCCGGTCGGTCACGAATTCGAACGCGGTGTGGCGATAGTAATCGAGCCCGCGCACCAGTGAAGGCGCGCGCGTCCAGGCGACGCCGGCCGCCTGCAGCCCGTCGGTCACCTTGCCGAAGAAATCCTGCGCTTCGCCCGACAGGTATTCGTCGATCTTCGGCGCATCGGCAGTGAAAGGCTTGTCGCGCGGGTCCTTGGAATCGAGAATCCGCAGCGGATTGCGCTCCAGCCGGTCCTGGCTGTCTTCCGACAACTGTGCGCGGTGATCGCGGAAATAGGCGACCAGCGCGCGGCGCCACGCCTCGCGGCTCGGCGCGTCGCCCAGCGTGTTGAGCTGCAAGGTCACGCCATCGGCCACGCCCAGTTCCTTGAGCAGCTGGTCGGCCATGACCAGCAGTTCGACGTCGGCCTGCGGTTCGGCCGCGCCGATGATCTCCGCGTCGATCTGGTGGAACTGGCGGTAACGGCCCTTCTGCGGCCGTTCGTAGCGGAACAGCGGCCCGTGAGTCGCGATCTTGAGCGGGGCGTACTGCTGCCAGCCGTCGGTCAGGTAGGCGCGGGCGAGCCCGGCGGTGAATTCGGGCCGCAGGGTCAGCGACTCGCCGCCGCGATCCTCGAACGAATACATTTCCTTCGACACGACGTCGGTCGTCTCGCCCAGTGAGCGGGAAAAGACCGCCGTCTTCTCGAAGACCGGCATTTCGACCCGGCGGAAGCGGTAAAGCCTGCGGATCCGCTCGAAGCATTCGACGACGCGCGCGAAGGCCTCTGCCTCTGCGCCGAAAATATCCTGCGTGCCCCGGATGGCCTGTGGTGTCTCTTTCGCCATGGCAGCCGCGCTTAGTGGAAGGCGCCCCTCCTCGCAATGGTGGCCGCGCCAGAGGCCGCAAGAGCGCCATTTTTTGTGCGTCGCACCAAAGTCTGTATTGGCGAAGGCCGCTCCGCCCGCTAGAGGCTCGCGTCATGCAAATCGAGAAGATCCCCGCGGGCGACAATCCGCCCGAAAGCCTGAACGTCATCATCGAAGTGCCGACCGGCGGCGAACCCGTGAAGTACGAGTTCGACAAGGAATCGGGCGCGCTGTTCGTGGACCGCATCCTGCACACGCCGATGCGCTACCCCGCGAACTACGGCTTCGTGCCGCATACGCTGTCGCCCGACGGCGACCCGCTGGACGCGCTGGTGATCTCGCGCTCGCCGTTCATCCCGGGCTGCGTCGTGCGCGCCCGCCCGATCGGCGTGCTCAACCTCGAGGACGAGCACGGCGGCGACGAGAAACTGATCTGCGTGCCGGTGGACACGACTTTCCCCTACTATTCGGACGTCGGGGAAACCAAGGACCTGCCTTCGATCATTTTCAGCCAGATCGAGCACTTCTTCACCCACTACAAGGATCTCGAAGCCGAGAAGTGGGTCCGCATCGGCCAGTGGGGCGATGCGGCGGAGGCGCGCCGCGTCGTCGTCGAAGCGCTGGAACGGGCCAAGGCCGCGAAGGCCTGAGCCGTCTTGTCCCTGAACCGTCGTGTCATTGCGAGCAGCCCGCGGTTGCTCGCAAGGACCGGCTATCCGCGCCTCAATCCCCCGCGATCGTCATCCCGTCGAGCCTGACGGTCGGCGCATTGATCCCGCGATACATTTCGAGATCGTTCGCCGGCATCATTGCCGCGAACATGTCGACCAGATTGCCCGCGATGGTGAATTCCGCCACCGGTCCGGCCAGAGCGCCGTCGACGATGCGGAAGCCCGAAGCGCCCCGGCTGTAGTCGCCGGTCACCGCATTGACCCCGTGGCCGAACAGGTCGGTCACGAAAACGCCTTCGGCAATATCGGCCATCAGTTCTTCCGGGGTCGCCGCCCCTGCCGCGAGGTGGACGTTGCTCACCGAAACGCCCGGCCCGCCGCCCGCCCCGCGCGAGGCGTGGCCGGTGGGCGCGATGCCCAGTTGCCGGGCGGAGGCCGAATCTGCCAGCCAGCCCGTCACTTTCCCGCCTTCGACCAGCGCACGCGGCGCGGTGGGCAGGCCCTCCCCGTCGAAAGGCCGCGAACGCAGGCCGCGCACCCGGTGCGGATCCTCCAGGATCAGGACCGAGGAATCGAACAGGGTCTGGTCCAGCCGGTCGAGCAGGAAACTCGCCCGCCGGGCGATCGCCGGGCCCGACATGGCGCCGACCAGGTGGCTGACCAGCCCGTTGGCGACACGCGGATCGAACACCACCGGCATGACCTTGCTCGGCAGGCGGCCCGGCTCGAGCCGGGCAACCGCCCGTTCGCCCGCCAGCCGCCCGATTTCGGCAGGCGCAATCATGTCCGCCGCATGGCGCGCCTGGCGCCAGGCATAGTCGCGCTGCATCCCGCCGCCCGTCCCGGCGACCACACTGGCGCTGATACTGTGAGTCGTGGCGCCGTAGCCGCCGGAAAAGCCGTGGCTGGTGGCAAGGGCGACGACGCTGCGGCCGAACCCCGCGCTGCCGCCTTCGCTGTTGGTCACCCCTGTTACCGCGCGGGCGGCGTCCTCGGCTTCCTCGGCCATGGCGCGCAGCTGTTGCGGCGTGGGCTCGGCCGGATCTTCCATGTCGAGATCGGGGAACGGCCCCCGGGCAAGCATCTCTTCCGGCGCGAGACCGGAGAACTTGTCTTCCGGCGCCGCTTTCGCCATCGCGACGGCGCGTTCCGCCAGTTCGGCCAGGGCCGCATCGCTGAGGTCGGTCGCGTGGATCGAAGCCGAACGCTGGCCGACGAAGACCCGCAGACCGGCCGATTCGCTTTCCGACCGCTCGACATCCTCGAGCGCGCCGAGCCGGACCTGCACGCTTTCCGACATATCGCCGATCGCCACGGCATCGGCGGCATCGGCACCGGAACGCCGCGCGAGCGCGATCAGCGTGGCGCAGCGCTCCTCGGCGCGGGACAGGTCGAACATGGAAGGCCTTTCGCAAATGACTATGCGCGGGAGGCCTCGCCCGATCAGATCAATGCGTCAAGCACCTTGAGCACGCCGGTCAATGCGAAAGGCAGGCCGATCGCCAGCCCCCAGATCAGCCGCCGGTCCCGCCGGTAGGCCGGATTGAGCGCCGGATTGGCGGCTTCCGCGTTGCTCAGGCCTTCCCACCTTTTCTCCAGCGCGCGAAATCCGGGGAGCACCGCACCGACCAGGAGGACAAGGCCGAGATAGGGAAGCGTCGAGCCGCCCGCCCCTTTCAGCACGGCCATGGTCATGAATATCTGCAAACCCGTGTAGACCAGAAGCGCGTAGGCTACATTGTCGCTCATCCGGCGGCGCCAGTCGCAGGGCTTTGCACCCTTCGCGGAAATCGCGCCGGACTTCGGCCAACCCAGCTTGGGCAAGGCACCTGTCATGCAACCTCTCCATCGTTGCCGGACTTTTCGTCCTTGTAAGGTGCGGACTATATCCATGCCTTCGCCCCCGGATCAAGCCTGCTAACGATTTGTTGGCATGACCGGGTCACAAGCAGGGCCATGCCAGTCATGCACGAAGCTTGCCAATTGGCGAACACATGGGCTTTCCTGCCCGCCAGAACATGGTAAAGCGCAAGGCTATGAACGCATTGGACGACCCCGGCACGGTCGAACGCGCCGCACACGCCAACGCCTCCCCCGCGATTCCGCAGGGCGGGCTGGAAGTGATCTCGATCGCCAAGAGCTACGACAAGCGCGCAGTCCTGACCGACATTTCCCTGTCGGTCGGGAAGGGCGAAGTGGTCGGGCTCCTGGGGCCGAACGGCGCGGGCAAGACGACCTGCTTCTATTCGATCATGGGGCTGGTGCGCCCCGATTCGGGCCGCATCCTGATGGACGGCGTCGATGTCACACGCCTGCCGATGTACCGCCGGGCGATTCTGGGCATCGGCTACCTGCCGCAGGAAACCTCGATCTTCCGCGGCATGACAGTCGAACAGAACATCAATTGCGTGCTCGAAATGGTCGAACCGGACGCGGCCGTGCGCAGCAGCGAGCTGGAACGGCTGCTCGACGAATTCGGGCTGGCGCGGCTGCGCGACAGCCCGGCCATGGCGCTGTCCGGCGGCGAACGGCGGCGCTGCGAAATCGCGCGCGCGCTGGCGGCGAAGCCTTCGATCATGCTGCTGGACGAACCCTTCGCCGGGATCGACCCGCTATCGATCCAGGACATCCGCCACCTCGTGATCGACCTCAAGCAGCGCGGCATCGGCGTGCTGATCACCGACCACAACGTTCGCGAAACGCTCGACATCGTCGACCGCGCCTGCATCATCTATGGCGGGCAGGTGCTGTTCGCCGGCAGCCCGGAAGCCCTCGTCGCCGACGAGAACGTGCGGCGGCTCTACCTGGGCGAGAACTTCACGCTATGATCGTCCTGCCTCTTGCGAGTGCGTCGCGAGGGGCGTGGGCCGGTTCCGCGCGAAGGAACCGGCCAGACCAGGCCCGGGGGGTAGCGTAAATGGCGCTCGGCCCACGCCTGGACATAAGGCAGAGCCAGCAGCTGGTCATGACGCCCCAGTTGCAGCAGGCAATCAAGCTGCTGACGCTGTCGAACCTCGAGATCGAGACCTTCATCGGCGACGCGCTGGAAGCCAATCCGCTGCTCGACATCGGCAACGATGCCGAAGCGCCCGCCCCCGAAGCCGGCCCCGCGCGGGAGGAAGCCCCGGCCGACCAGATGATCGGCGAAGGGCGCGGCGATGCCGACCAGCCGCTCGACATCGACCCGGCGGCCATCGACCGCGACCGCGACACCGGCGACGGATCGCTGTTCGGCGCGGGCGGCGGGAGCTTCGAAAGCAGCGGGGAAGGCCCGCAGATCGAGGAACGGGGCAGCGGCGAGGCCAGCCTGGTCGAACACCTGACCGAACAGCTCGGCACCGCCGCGCCGGACGGCCAGACCGCGTTCGCCGCCGCCTATCTCATCGGCTTGCTCGACGATGCCGGCTACCTGCCCGTGCCCTTGCGCGAAGTGGCGGGCGACCTCGGCATTCCCGTGGCCGATGCCGAAGCGGCGCTGGCCGTGGTCCAGTCGCTCGACCCGACCGGGGTCGGCGCGCGCAGCCTCGGCGAATGCCTCGCCCTGCAAGCGAAGGAAGCCGACCGCTACGATCCGTGCATGGCGCGGCTGATCGAAAATCTCGACCTGCTGGCCAAGGGCAACATCAAGCAGCTCAAGCGCATCTGCGACGTCGACGACGAGGATTTCGCCGACATGATGGCGGAATTGCGCGGTTACGATCCCAAGCCCGGGCTGCAGTTCGGCAATGCGGACGGCAACCGGGCGATCGTGCCCGACATTCTCCTGCGCGCGCGCGCCGACGGCGGATGGGACATCGCCCTCAACCAGGCGACGCTGCCGCGGCT
>JAQVEQ010000029.1:15332-19501 GCA_028697875.1 Novosphingobium sp.
GTGGTGGTCAATCGCGGCTACTACCTCGAACTGCGCAAGGCCTGCGACGACAAGGAAGCCCGCGCCTGGCTGAGCGAGAAGCTGACCGACGCCAACTGGCTTATCAAGGCGCTCGACCAGCGGCAGAAGACAATCCTCAAGGTTACCGCCGAGATCGTGAAGCAGCAGGAAGGCTTTTTCCGTAAGGGTGTTTCGGAACTGAAGCCGCTGACTCTCAAAGCGGTGGCCGAAGCGATCGAAATGCATGAATCGACCGTCAGCCGGGTGACCGCCAGCAAGTACCTCCACTGCGATCGCGGCACGTTCGAACTGAAGTACTTCTTCACCAGCGGGGTCGCCTCGGCCGATGGCGGCGGGGCGGTCTCGGCCGAAGCGGTCAAGGCGCAGATCAAGGCGCTGACCGACGCGGAAGATCCCAAGGCGATCCTGTCCGACGACGCGCTGGTCGAACTGCTGCGCGAAAAAGGCTTCGACCTCGCCCGCCGCACGGTCGCCAAATACCGCGAGGCCATGGGCATCGGCAGCTCGGTCCAGCGGCGGCGGCAAAAGGCGCTGGAAGCGGTGCGATAGAATAGCGCGCCGGCCTTCGGGCCGCCCCCGCGGAGGCACCGGCAAAGCTGGCCATGCGTGGACGGAAACAACGCGACTCGCCGAAAATCCTCGGTTTACGAGAAATTAACCTTTTCTGTTCAGAAGTTCCGTGGTTAATATTGGTCAACAACCTTTGCGAAGGGGTTACCGACCGGGGACACGGGGCATCAAGGGGGAACCACCCATGCGCGTTCTGTTGATTGAAGACGAGCCGACAACGGCCAAGGCGATCGAGCTCATGCTCACGACCGAGGGGTTCAACGTCTATTCGACGGACCTTGGCGAGGAAGGCCTCGATCTCGGCAAGCTGTACGATTACGACATCATCCTGCTCGACCTCAACCTGCCGGACATGCACGGTTACGACGTGCTCAAGAAGCTGCGCGTGGCCAAGGTCCAGACGCCGGTGCTGATCCTTTCCGGAATCGCCGAAATGGATTCGAAGGTCCGCAGCTTCGGCTTCGGCGCCGACGACTACGTGACCAAGCCGTTCCACCGCGACGAGCTGATCGCCCGCATCCACGCCGTGGTGCGCCGTTCGAAAGGCCACTCGCAGTCGGTCATCCGCACCGGCAAGCTGGCGGTCAACCTCGATGCCAAGACCGTGGAAGTCGACGGCGCGCGGGTCCACCTGACCGGCAAGGAATACGCGATGCTCGAGCTGCTTTCGCTGCGCAAGGGCACCACGCTGACCAAGGAAATGTTCCTCAACCACCTCTACGGCGGGATGGACGAACCCGAACTCAAGATCATCGACGTCTTCATCTGCAAGCTGCGCAAGAAGCTGTCGCTGGCCTGCGATGGCGAAAACTACATCGAAACGGTGTGGGGCCGCGGCTACGTGCTGCGCGATCCGGAAGACCAGGCCGAAGCGGCCTGATTCGCATACGGCCCTTCGCCGAAGAACACCCCCCGGCCCGCGCGCCGGGGGTTTTCTTTTGCGGCAAGGCGGCTTGCGCTGACGGGCGGTGTAGAATTTCTATCTTCCCGCCCGCCGTATTCCATTGCATCCCGCGCCGGTATCAACGGCGCGAAAGATTGCGTAGATGGATTTTTCTGCTTTCGATCTCTCCGGCCTGCTTCCCTACATTGCCGTCGGCTTCGCCGCGCAGCTCGTGGACGGAGCGCTGGGCATGGCGTTCGGGGTCATCACCAACACCCTGCTGGTAGGCGTTCTGGGCGTGCCGCCCGCGCTGGCCTCGCAGCGGGTGCACATCGTCGAATGCTTCACCACCGCGACTTCGGGCGTCAGCCACCTGATCCACCGCAATATCGACAAGCGGCTGTTCTTCCGCCTGCTGGTGCCGGGCGTGATCGGCGGCGTCGCGGGCGCCTATCTGCTGTCCTCGATCGACGCCACCGTGATCAAGCCGTTCGTGCTGACCTATCTCGCCGGGATCGGCCTGTACCTGCTGGTGCGCGGCATCCTCTATCCACCCAAGCTGCGCGAGGCCAGGCATGTCGCTCCGCTCGGCTTCGTCGGCGGCTTCCTCGATGCCGCCGGCGGCGGCGGCTGGGGGCCAGTGGTCACCTCCAACCTGCTGGTCCAGGGGGCGGAGCCGCGCAAGGTCGTGGGCACGGTCAGTTCGGTCGAATTCTTCCTCACCCTGACGATTTCGGCGACTTTCATATTCCACCTCGGCATCGCCGACCTTGCCGGGGCAACGCTCGGCTTGCTGATCGGCGGGGTCGTGGCAGCGCCGCTGGGTGCCTATGCGGCCAAGCATTTCTCCCCCAAGGTCATGCTGATCATGGTCGGCTTCATGCTCTGCCTGACGAGCTTCTACGGCATCTGGACGGCGCTGTCCTAGAGTGTTTTCGAGTAAGGTGGAATCACCGAACGGCTCGGAAAACACGGCAAGCAAAAGACGCGCGCGAACGGGTCGACAAGCGCGCCTCAGGAACTAAAGGGCTGGCCATGACCGCACACAAACCCGGCGATCCCACCACTCTCAACCGTCTCTATGGCCGCAGCCAGGGCCGTCCCCTGCGCAAGGGCCAGCAGGAGCTGGTCGATAACCTGCTGCCGCAGATCGCGGTGCCCGAGGAAGGGCCGGTGACGGCGCAGCGCCTGTTCGGCCAGGATTGCCCGCTCCATTTCGAAATCGGTTTCGGCGGGGGCGAACACATGGCGACCCGCGCCGACATGCTGCCCGACCACGGCTTCATCGGCGCGGAGCCTTTCGTCAACGGCGTTGCCCAGGCGCTGATGCACGTGCGCGACGGGGGGCTCGCCAATGTCCGCATCCAGCATGGCGATGCCTTGCAGGTGCTCGAACGCGTCCCCGACGGCGCGCTCAGCTTCGTCTACCTGCTGCATCCCGATCCCTGGCCCAAGGCCAAGCACGCCAAGCGGCGGATGATGAACGACGGGCCGCTCGACATGATCGCGGCCAAGCTCAAGCCCGGCGGGGAATTCCGCTTCGGCACCGACCATCCGGTCTACCTGCGCCACGCGCTGATGGTGATGCGCCGCCACACCGGTCAGTTCGAATGGCTGGTCGAAGGCCCGCACAGCTGGCAGGTGCGCCCCGGCGGCTGGCCCGAAACGCGTTATGAAGCCAAGGCGCGGCGGCTCGGGCACGAAGTCTGGTACTTTCGTTTCAGACGGAAATAGGTCAATGGCTTATTTTTATGAACCGTGGAAATTCATATAGTTATATACGATATTGCACGCCACGCTATCCAGCGATTTCCGCCACGGTGATTGCACGGTGCTTACATTTGCGGTACACGAGGTATTGCAATGGCGACCGGCAGGATCAGCAAACGAACGCTCGATGCGTTCCAATCAAGCGGGATGACCGGCTTCCTCTGGGATGAAGATCTCAAGGGATTCGGAGTGCGGGTCGCAGCGTCCGGTGCTGCATCCTACGTCGTCCAGTTTCGCATGGGTGGCCGTGAATCACCGACACGCCGTTATACCATCGGCGCCAATGGTTCGCCTTGGACTCCTGCCACAGCTCGCGAAGAGGCCATCCGCCTTCTCATTCTCGTCGCTCGCGGTATCGACCCGATGGAGGAGGATAAGAAGCGACGCCGGGAAGCGGTGGACCTAGCCTTCTCGAAGTATGCAGATACCTTCAGCGCTGCCTGCAAAGGCAAGGGCTGGAAGACCTTGGTCAACCGTTCCATCCGGCTCCACCTCAAACCAGTCCTAGGCAATAAGCCGTTGCCGACAATCACGCGATCCGATGTGGTGGCTGTCTTCGATCGCATGCCGGACGAGCAGACTGCAAATAAGCGAAACGTGTTCGCTGTCCTTCGGCGCCTGTTCAAATGGGCGGTGAGCCGAGGTGACATACTGCACAGCCCAATGGAGGGCATGGAAACGCCGCCTCCTGTCAAGCCGCGGGACCGGTGGCTGCTGGATGCTGAACTCAAGCAGATCTGGGAACAGGCTCCAAAGACGCATAAGTGCTTCGGCCCCATAGTGCGCCTGCTTATCGTAACCGGCCAGCGCCGCGAGGAGGTAACGGGGTTATTTTGGGACGAATTGGACCGTGAGGCACGGGAGTGGCGCCTGCCGAGCCACCGCACCAAAAATAGCGAGCCAAATACTGTGCCGCTGAATGACT
>JAQVEQ010000217.1 GCA_028697875.1 Novosphingobium sp.
AAAGGCGCGCCGGGACAATGCTGCCGATACGGGTTCCATCTTCACTCCTCCGCTGCCAGGGCCAGATGCGCCGCCTTGGCGAACACTGTCGGCAGGCCGGCCTCGTCCAGCCGGTCGAGCGGCCACCATTCGCCTTCCCCGCCGTCCAGCGCGGGGCAGTGCCCGCCCTGGTACAGCGCGAGCGAGAGATGGAGCGAAAAGTGGGTGAAGCCATGCTGAACCGCGCCGCTTGGCCGCCAATCGCCCGGCAGCGGAGCCGTGCCGTGCCCGTCGCCCCGGGCCGACCAGCCATCGTCCGGCAAGGCACGCATTCCGCCCAGCATCCCCTTGCCCGGCCGGCGGACCAGCCAGACCGCCCCTTCCCGCACGATCCAGTAGGCGGTGCCGCGCCGTTCGGGCCGCGCCTTCTTCGGGGCCTTGACCGGATAGCGCGCCGGATCGCCTTGTGCCCGCCCTTCGCAATCCCGGGCCAGCGGGCAGAGCAGGCATTTCGGATCGCGCGCGGTGCAGATCGTCGCCCCGAGATCCATCATCGCCTGCGCGAAATCGCCGGAGCGCGCATCCGGCGTAATCGTATCGGCCCGCTCGCGGATCGCCTTGCGTCCGCCGGGCAGGGGCTCGCCGATCGCGAACAGCCGGGCCACCACCCGTTCGACATTGGCGTCCACCACCACCGCGCGGCGGCCGAACGCGATCGCCGCCACGGCCGCCGCCGTGTAGGCACCCAGCCCCGGCAGCCGCCGCAACTCCTCTTCCGTGTCGGGAAAGGCGCCCCGCCGCGCCACTTCGCGCGCGCAGGCAACGAGATTGCGGGCGCGCGAATAATAGCCGAGCCCGGCCCAGGCGGCCATGACCTCCTCCTCCGGCGCGGCGGCCAGCGCCGCCACATCCGGCCAGCGGCTGGAGAAGCTTTCGAAATAGGGGATAACTGCCGCGACCGTGGTCTGTTGCAGCATCACCTCGGACAGCCACACGCGATAGGGATCGGGCGGCGGCGCGCCAGGCGGACTGCGCCAGGGCAGCGCCCGCGCATGGGCGCCGTACCAGTCGAGCAGCTTGGCCGGGACACTATCCTCCATCCCCCGGCTATGGCATGGCGGCAGGCGCAATGGAACCGGACGAGCCGAAACCGAAACGCGCACCGAAGCAAAAGGGTGCAAAGCCGTATGAACGGCCGCGCGGCGGGCAGCCACGCGCCATCGGCGATCTCATGCCGCAGATCGGCCGCACCGCTTTCCGCCGTTTCGGCTTCGTCCAGTCGAGCGTGGTCACGCGCTGGCCGGAAATCGTCGGCGAAACCCATGCCCGCGCCTGCGTACCAGAAGCGATCCGCTTCCCGCCGGGCGAGAAGAGCGAAGGCATCTTGCAACTGGTGGTCAAGCCGGCCCACGCCCCGCTGATCCAGCACGTGATTCCGGAGATCATCGAACGGGTGAACCGGTTCTTCGGTTACAACGCGGTCGCCCGGGTCAAGCTCCGGCAAGGCGAGGTTAAGGCGCCCGATGCTCAAAAGCGCGCCAGCGCGCCGCCGTCGCTCAAGCCCATTCCGATGGAACTGGGGGACAGCCTGCGCGACATCGGGGACCCGGAACTGCGCACCGTTCTGGAATCGCTCGCCCGCAGCCTGGGCGGCAAGGAGGATGGGAAAGAGTGAAGATTTTGCCGAAGGCCGCCGGATTCGTGGCGCTCGCTGCCGTTGCCTTGTTGACGGTCGCCGCGGCGCATCCCGCCTGGAACACCTATGTCACCGAAACCAAGGGCGGCGGTTATCGCCTCGGGAACCCGCAGGCCAAGATCGCCCTGATGGAATTCGTCAGCTACACCTGCCCCCATTGCGCCCATTTCGAACAGGAAGCGGACGCCCCCATGCGCCTGGCTTATGTCATGCCGGGGCTCGTCTCGGTCGAAGTGCGCCATGTCATCCGCAACCCGGTGGACCTGGCCGCCGCGCTGCTGGCCGAATGCGGACCGAAGGAAAAGTTCTTCGCCAACCATTCGGCGATCCTGCGCAGCCAGGACGAATGGATCCAGCGCATTGCATCGGCCAGCGAGGCCACCCAGCTGCGCTGGCGCAGCGGCACCATGCCCCAGCGCATGCGGGCGATCGCCAGCGATGTCGGTTTCTACGACCTGATGGCCAAGCGCGGTTACGACCGCGTGGCGGCCGACCGCTGCCTGTCCGACGAGGCCGCCGCCCGGCGGATCGCCGAACAGAGCGAAAAGGGCGCGGACCAGTACGGTGTCACCGGCACGCCCAGCTTCGTCATCGACGGCAGCCTGCTTGTCGGCACCCATACCTGGGACACGCTCCGGCCGCAAATTGCCGCCCGTCTTTGACATCCGCCGGGCGCAATGGCCGATATCTGTGGAATACACCAGATGTGGGGCCATACCTGCTTTGCGGACCGCAACCCTTGGGCTAGCCTGCCCAACCGAATACCGAGGACCGAGATGACGAAATTGCTTCGCCGCGCCGCGCTTGCCACCCTGATCGTTCCCATGACGCTGGGGCTGGCGGCTTGCGGCTCCAAGGACGGGGACACGGGCGCCGGAAACGGGGGCCCGATTGCCACGGTCGCCCCGCCGGCCGGGCAACAATGGTCGGACGTCGTCAGCGTCACGCCGGAAGACGGCTATCGCATGGGCAATCCCGACGCCCCGCTCAAGCTCGTCGAATATGCCTCGCTCACCTGCCCGCACTGCGCGCATTTTTCCGAACAGGCGGGCGCGAAGCTGCGCGACCACTACGTGGCGAGCGGCGTGGTCAGCTACGAGCTGCGCAACCAGGTGCATGACGGGCTCGACCTCACCCTGGCCATGCTGGTCCGCTGCGGCACGCCGGAAAGCTACACCGCGCTGAGCGAACAGGTCTGGGCGAACCTGACCGGCATCGTGAAAGGCGTGCAGGACAATTCGGACAAGGTCCAGGCGGCCATGAAGCTGACCGACCAGACCGCCCGCTACAAGGCGATCGCCGACGCCGCCGGCCTGACCGATTTCTTCGCCGCCCGCGGCATTTCCCGCGATCAGGCGCAGGCCTGCCTCGCCAAGCCCGGCTTCGCCGAAGGGATCGTCACCCGGTCCGATAACCAGTCTCAGGAACTGGGCGTCGACGGGACACCCACGTTCTTCCTCAACGGCCGCAAGCTGGAGGAACAGAGCTGGGACAAGCTCGAACCGGTACTCCAGAACGCGGGCGCCCGCTGATGCGCCGGGCCGGATAGCAGGGGGGCGAGCGGTACGATGAAGATCAAGAAGCTCAAACTTTCGGGCTTCAAGAGCTTTGTCGAGCCTGCCGAACTGCGCATCGAGGCCGGGCTGACCGGAGTCGTCGGCCCCAACGGCTGCGGCAAGTCCAACCTGCTCGAGGCGATCCGCTGGGTCATGGGCGAAAACTCGCCCAAGTCGATGCGTTCGGGCGGCATGGAAGACGTGATCTTCGCCGGCACCGCCCAGCGCCCGCCGCGCGATTTCGCCGAAGTCGTCCTCCAGTGCGAGGACGACGAGCGCGAGGAACTGGAAGTCACCCGCCGGATCGAACGCGGCGCGGGCAGCGCCTACCGCGTCAACGGACGCGACGTGCGCGCCAAGGACGTCGCGCTGGTCTTCGCCGATGCCGCCACCGGCGCGCACAGCCCGGCACTGGTCAGCCAGGGCAAGATCGCCGCGGTCATCGCCGCCAAGCCCGCCGAACGGCGCCAGATGCTGGAAGAAGCGGCCGGGATCGCGGGCCTCCACGTCCGACGCAAGGACGCCGAGAGCAAGCTGCGCCAGACGGAAACCAACCTTGCCCGGCTCGAAGACCTGATGGCCGGGCTCGACACGCAGATCGCCTCGCTGCGGCGGCAGGCCAAGCAGGCCGAACGCTACAAGGCGCTGTCGGCGCAGATCCAGGTGGCGGAGGCGCGGCTGCTGTTCGCCCGCTGGCGCGATGCCGCCCGGGCCGCCGACGCCGCCCGGGCCGAGGCACAGGCGTGCGAAGCGCGCGTGGCCGCCGCGCAAACCGCGACTGCCGCAGCGCAGAAGGAACAGGCCGCCGCCGCCGAAGCCGTGGCCAGGGCGCGCGACGAACTGGCCGACCGGCGCGACGACGCCAGCGCCCACGGCCACCGCATGGCTGCACTGACCAGCCAGCTCGAAGCCGCCGAACAGCGCCTTGCCGATCTCGACCGGCAATACCGGCGGCTGGAAGAAGACCGGGGCGATGCCGACCGCCTGACGAGGGACGCGGCGGAAGCGCTCGCCCGGCTCGAAACCGAACTGGCCGAAAGCGAAAAGACGCTCGCCGCCGACGAACAGGCCCGCCCCCTGCTGGCCGCCAGGCTGGAAGATGCCGAACGCGCGGGCCGTGCCGCCGAACTGGCGCTGGCCAAGGCGACTGCCGACCATGCCGGCGTCGAGGCCGAATGGCGCGTGGCCGAAGCCGAACTGGCGCAGG
>JAQVEQ010000218.1 GCA_028697875.1 Novosphingobium sp.
GATGGTCACCGAACCGGCACCGGTCGAGAGCAGGCTGACGTCGACATGGACACCATCGCCGCCGGCGAGAATCGTGCCCTGGTTGTTGAGCGTGTAGTTCAAACGGCCGGTAAATTGGTGATTGATGACGATCGCATCATCCGCCGCCCGCACTGTGCCAGTCGGCAGGATATTCATCGTAATGCCGGTTCCGCCCGTGCCGTTCGGCAAATCGACGACAATCGCGTCGCCGCCGCTGCTCGCCACCAAACCGCCAATGTTCCACGTCCCATTGACCGTGGTCATATCGTAGGGAACGCCAAGGAAGGTCGAGTAGTCGCCCGACACGTGGATCTGCGTACCCGCACCGGAAATTATCGCGGTGGAATCCAGCATGTTGAAATTGAAAGTGCGGGTGGCATTATTGTCGGTCAATTCGACATCGAGGCTGGTTCCCGCGCCACCAGTCAGGAACGAACCGGGGTCCATCGTGACGTTGACACCAGTGTTATCGCCAGAAGACGTCGAGAAACCGTCGGTATCGGAACCGGTGCAAACCACGTCATCGGGGCTGCTACCAGTCGAATTCACGCAGTCAGCCCGCGCAGGGTTCACCGACAGCGGCGAGAAGTACATCGCAACCGCGAGCGCGGCCAGCGCCGTCCCCGAACCGAGAACCTTCCGGTTGCTTGCAACACCATTACTCGACGCACTCACGCCGAACAGGACATCTCTCTTCATGCTGTACCCCCAAAACGAAACTGAACCTTGCACGCACATGGCGCGACTCATGCAAGATATTAAAACCTGTTAACTTATTCCCTATGCCAAGACCAGCGCCAACCTCTCGCGACAACGGGAAAAGATAGGCGCAAGTGCGATATCCCTTTCACCCGATGGATGCCGTACCCATTGGACGTACATCTCGCGACAGGTGCCGACAAAATGTCGCGTCTGCGACAATGGCTGCGGGCCAAACCCGCGCCAATCCGCCATTTTCCCGGCTGGCACGGTTCCTGCTTAGCCATTCTTCGACGGACCGGAACCCGACGATCGCGCCGGGAGGTCCCGCCGTAACGACAGCAGGAGACCATTATGGCTTACAAGATCATCGCATCGCAATGCACGGGCTGCAGCGCCTGTGAATTCGAATGTCCGAATGCGGCGATCTCCATGAAGGGCGAGACGTTCATCATCGACCCCAACAAGTGCACCGAATGCGAAGGGATCTACGATCATCCCCAATGCGACACGGTGTGCCCGGTCCCCAAGACCTGCGTCCCGGCCTGAACAGTTGCGGGCCGTTCCGGTAACCGCCGATGACCGGGGAAGACCTTTCCGCCGCGCTGGACTGGAAAGGCCGCCCGATCCGTTGTCGCGAATGCGACCACCAGTCGATCAACGCGATGGGCCTGTGCGCCAAGGGGAAAGCGTGCATTCGCGATCGCCGGGCCAGGCGGGTGGAACGGTTCCTGCGGGGCAACCCGGACCTGGCGGACCAGTATCTCGATCACCCCTATTTCGAGGTACGCGCGGGAGCGGCCCGTTACGCCAACCTGTTCCGCCTGCCTCCCCTGCTCCGCGACCCGGAGCCGGAAGTGCGGGCCGTAGCGACGCTGCGCCTTCCCGAAGAGAAGATCCGGTCCATGATCAAGGATGAAGACGTAGATGTCCGCATCGCCGCCGCGTCGCGCCTGACAGGGACCGACCTGTTGCTCGCGATCAAGGACGAGGCATACATGGTCCGGCTGACAGCCGTCCGGCGCATGCCGACCGAACTGTTGCCGCTCGTGCGCCACGACCCCGACCCCGAGGTACGGGCCTGGGTCGCGCGGCGGATCGATCTCCCCGCCCTGCCCGACATGTGTTTCGATCCCGACCCTCTCGTCAGGCGCGAAGTTGCCGAACGGCTACCCTTGCCTCAACTCGGCATGCTGCTGAACGACGACGATTTCCGGGTGCGTTTCCGGGTTGCGGAAAGGATCGCCGAAGAGGACCTCGTCCTCCTGCTCGACGACCCGGAGGAGACGATCCGCGAGATCGCCCGGGAACGGATATCCAAAGTCCCCTCGTTAGCCCACTACCTCGAGCCGGGCGCCAAGGTCCTTCCGCTGAAGGCGCAAGATCAATCCGAGACGGAGAACCAGTCATGAAAGTGATGATACGCCGCGCCGAAGGCATCCTGTCGGCCTATGTCCCGAAGAAGGACCTCGAAGAGCCCGTCGTCGAAACCGAACGCGACAGCTTGTGGGGCGGCTGGATCAAACTGGCCAATGGCTGGGTTCTGGAATTGCCCGAAATGGCGGAAGACACCCGCCTTCCGATCACGGTGGAAGCGCGCAAGCGCAGCGACGCGGAGGCTTGAGCACCATGGAAACGACCCTGGCGACAGATACCGGCGCCCTGATTGGCCAAATCGCCGCGAAGCTGCAGGACGGCACAGCCGTGCCCTACCTCGGGCCGGGCATTTCCGGACTTTTTACCCCGCCCGCCCCGATGAGCCCGGAGGCGCTTGCCGATTTCCTCGGCGGCAAAGTCACCCTGCCCGCCCGGGCCCGGGGCAATGCCTGGGCGGCGGCGCAATATATCGAAAGCTACCGCCACCGGGAAACCGTGACCGCGCTCATGAACGAGGCATTCGCGGTTCCGGTCGAACCCTCCCCTTTCCACCGCTGGCTTGCCGGGCTTGGACTGCCGCTGATCGTGGATAGCTGGTATGCTGGCGAAATGCGCCGCGCACTGGCCGAATCCGGCGAAGACTGGGCGGAGATCCAGGGTATCAGCCGCGCACAGATCGGCGAGTTTTGCTGGTTCCGCTGCTACGACGCCGCCGGAGCCCCGGCGGCGATCGAAACCGCAATCAAGGCGAAGACCCTGCTTTATGCCCCCCACGGCGCCGCCGCGCCGGCGGGCAACTACCTCATTTCCGACGCGGACTATGTCGAAGTCCTGACGGAAATCGACATCCAGACGCCGATCCCGGAAGAAGTCCGCCGGCGCCGGACGGGCATGTCCTTCGTTTTCTTCGGCTGCCATTTCCACGACCAGTTGCTGCGGACCTACGCGCGGCAGGTGATGAAGCGGTCGTCCGATACCCATTACGCGGTCGTCGAACTCGACCGGCTGACAAACAACGAAAAGCGTTTCCTTGACGAACAGAGGATCATTCCCGTCGACATGCCGCTGGGCGGCGCGATCGAGGCACTGGTGCGCTGAATCCACGGATCAGAGCATGGTACTGGCAGCGCCGCGGCAAACGCCGCGGCGCTGTTTTTTCGTGTTGCCTTCGCGACAATGACACAAATCGAACACGCGTTCTGGCGGGTTTGTGCCGCACTGCAGCATGAAATGACGCAATTCAGCCATTTCAACCTTTGGCATGGCTCTTGCTTCACTCCTCCCGAGACAATCCTCGCTACTCGCCTCCCAGGCAGGAGCCTCTTTGCAAGGAGCAGCCATGACCGACGCATTTTTCGAGAACGGACCGAAGCAGGCCGACGCTCCCGCCGTCGACGTTGCGGATATCATGCAGAAAATGGCCGAGCACAAAGGCTGCGGCACCGAAGGCGGTAGCGGCAAGGCCAGTTGCGGCTCGTCCGGCGGGCCCGAGGACATGCCGCCCGAAATCTGGGAAAAGGTGAAGAACCACCCCTGTTACAGCGAGGAGGCCCACCACCACTATGCGCGCATGCATGTGGCGGTGGCGCCTGCCTGCAACATCCAGTGCAACTACTGCAACCGCAAGTACGACTGCGCGAATGAAAGCCGCCCCGGCGTCGTGTCCGAACGCCTGACGCCCGAACAGGCCTCGAAGAAGGTTCTCGCCGTCGCCAGCACCATCCCGCAGATGACCGTGCTCGGCATTGCCGGGCCGGGCGATCCGCTCGCCAATCCGGGCAAGACCTTCGAAACCTTCCGCCTGATTTCGGAAGTGGCGCCGGACATCAAACTGTGCCTGTCGACCAACGGCCTCGCCCTGCCCGACTGGGTGGACGAGATCGCCAAGTACAAGGTCGACCACGTCACGATCACGATCAACATGATCGACCCGGAAGTCGGCCAGCACATCTACCCGTGGATCTTCTGGGAAAACAAGCGCCTCACCGGCTACGAAGCGGCGAAGGTGCTGACCGAACGCCAGCTGCTTGGCCTCGAGATGCTGACCGAGCGCGGCATTCTCGCCAAGATCAACTCGGTGATGATCCCCGGCATCAACGACAAGCATCTCGTCGAGGTGAACAAGGCGGTGAAGTCGCGCGGGGCGTTCCTGCACAACATCATGCCGCTCATCTCCGCCCCTGAACACGGCACCGTGTTCGGCCTCAACGGCCAGCGCGGGCCCTCTGCGCAGGAACTGAAGGCCCTGCAGGACGAGTGCGAGGGCGACATGAACATGATGCGCCACTGCCGCCAGTGCCGCGCCGACGCGGTCGGCCTGCTGGGCGAGGA
>JAQVEQ010000219.1 GCA_028697875.1 Novosphingobium sp.
CAGCATGTCCTTGTAGCGAACCGCCGGATCCTCGGTGCGGAAACTGTTGTAGGGCACGAAGATCTCCTTCTTGCTCACCAGTTCCCAATCGTAGCGCTTGGGCGACTGGGCCCACAGCCCCGTATCGTCGACCGTGTGGAAGCCGCCCGGGCCAAGTGGATAATCGCCCGCGATCTCGGGGACCTGCTTCACCCGCCTTGTGCCGGGGATATATTGCCAGGCTTGGCTCGGCCGGTTGCCGAAATCCCACCATTCGCGCACCAGGGTGATCTCGCCCCGGTTGCGTTCCGGCTTCTGCGTGGTGCGGAAGACGAAGGCGGATTCGCCGCCGAACTTGTCTCGCGTGATCGAGGGGTCATAGGCCGGGCTGTAGATGTCCCACTTCTGGGCGCCCCAGGCGATGTTGCCGTCGGGATAGACGACCGCCTCGTCCATCGTGCCGCGCTGGGTAAAGCCGCGGGGCGCGGAAATGCAGTTCCAGATCGACTCGAGACCCGTCTTCGGAAAGGGGAAGGCCGGTCCGCCGAAGACCCCGGTCAAGCCCTCGCCGTCCGCCGTCACCGCCGCCTCGGCCGCGTTCTTCTTCACGTTCTCCAGCACGAAATCCGAGAAGCGGAAATCCCGATGGCATGGATAGACGTCCATGCGGAACGTGGCGCCGTTCTTCGCGAACATCGCCTTCTGGCCGTCGGTCAGGCGGTCGGCATATTGCTGGAAATTCTGCGCCGTGATCGAGAACAGGGGCTTCTCGGCGGCATAGGGATCGGGCTGCGGCTTGCCCGTGCCGGCCCAGGCCGCGCCCGGGGGCGCGCCGTTCCACTTGCCGACCCACGGCGTGATCAACCCGTCGGCGCTGCCTTCCTTGATGGCGCCCACGGGCGTCAGCGTTGTGCCGAGCGTCGCGACCTCGTCGGCGCTCGCCTTGGCGAAAGTGGCGCGCGGCAGCCCGGCGAGCATTGCCGCGCCGCTCAAGCCCTTGACGAAAGTCCTGCGATCCATGGCATTACTCCTCCCGTTTGTTTTCTTGTTCACCACGTGTATTTGACGGTCGCGATCGCGTAATCGCGATCGACCAGCGGCCGTTCGATGCGCTGGTAGGAACCAAAGAACGCGTTGTACATGACGCTGATCTCGAGATTGCCGAGCTTGCGGAACTTGACGCCGGTGCCCAGGCGCACGTCGCCCGAGCCGGACAGCGCGCCAAGCGAGCCCGCCACCGCCGGCGTTCCGAAGGCAACGCCGAAAACCACCGGGATCGACATGTCCCAGCCACCGGGAAAGACGTCCGTGTAGCCGAATTCCGCCAGCCCCTGGATGCCCCAGGATGTCTTGTCGCCCGTCAGTTCGCGGAATTCGTTGATGTTGTTGCCATTGCCATCCTGCAATGGATCGCCATTGACGTCGTAGAGATAGAGCGTGTCGTGGCGGACCACATGGTTGAGGCTGACCTCGGCCACCAGGGTCAGCGAATCCCACCAGCTCGTCGTGCCGCCGACATAGAGGCCGTTCAGATTGGCTTGCCAGGTATCACCCCGCACCGGCTGCGGCGCGGTGATGCCGGCGAGGCTGCCGTTCACCAGCATGGGCACGCCGTGGCGATAGGCGAATTCGAAACCGACGTTGACCGGGCCGAGCGTCGTCGTCGCGCTGGCGCCGTAGAGCTTGATGTTGTCGTAGAAGCGGATGTTGTAGGTATAGGGCAGATAGAGTGGCGCCACCGTCGCGATGATCTCGTCGACCGCGCTCTTCACCCCGCTTTCGATTGTCGAGCAATCGATCCCAAGACCGCCGCACAGGCCGGACACCGCCGAGAGCAGCGTGTCCTCGCGGAAGGGGTTGGCCTTGATGGTCGAAATGTTGAAGGACGGCGACGGGTTCTTGTCGTGGTAATTGAGGACATAGAGCCCGGCCGTCAGATTGTCCGTCAGGTCGTAGAGCATGCCGGCGCCCCACTGCCCGCTGTTCGGCTTGATGTCGCCGGCATAGGCGACGTCGAAACGGTGGTTCTCCGGATCGGCGATGCCGAGAAGATTGTAACTGATGACATCCGACAGGATCTGCGCCACCTGCGTCGGCAGGCCGAGGCTCGAGCAACTCGGGATCGCGGCGCTGAGCGTGCAGGCAGAGGCGAGCTGGGCGATGATGTCGGGAAAGGGATTGACCGCGCCATAGGCGAAGGACGAGCCCGGCCCCACGATATCCGACCGGCTGAAATAAGCCCCCGGCCCGTCGAGCTGGTTGTATTCGTAGAAGGGCTGGTAATAACCCATGACCGAGAGGCGCGGCGTCAGGCCCCAGTTCATCGAGAATTGCGGCTGGGGCAGGAGAATGTCCTTGACCTCGGCCCCCGGGGTATTGGCACGGGTGACGTCCACCACGCCCTGCGAAATCGAGATATTGCCGAAGAACAGGCTTTCGCCCCAGGCCACCACCTGATTGCCGACGCGGAGCGACAGATCGGTGCCGGCAACATCGAAGTTGCCCCAGGCGAAGAGGTTCAGCAGACGGAAACGACCGCCATTGGCGTAACGCGTGCCACCCGGAAATTCGTCCGGCTCGCCCGACATCTTGTTGATGCCGTCGGGGAACGTCGTGTCGTTGGAATTCGACTGGTGATAGACCTGATCGTAGAAGCCGTTGCCGCTGAAGCTGATGCCATAGTCCTCGTAACGGAAATTGGCTTCGAGCAAGGCGCTGACCGCATTGGTGATCAGGTCGCCCTTCTCGAAATTCAGGTTCGGATCGTCGAAATTATAGGCTCGTGGCACGCCCGTGGAAACATAGACGACCGGCAACACCGGTACCTGCTGCAACAGGCCAACCTCCACCGTGTCGGTTTCGGCGGAGTGGGCCTTCGGGCTCGGGTCCTCGGCGCGGATGCCGATCTGATAGGTCGTGGTCAGGCCGACGGACAGGCTGGCGCCATTGTCGAATTCGTAGACTTCCGCCAGGGCGAAACCCGCTCCGCCAAGCAAGCCGCCGACCATGCCGGCGCGGAGCGCCAGATGCCCCAGGCCGCGCCCGCCGCGCCGTTTCCTTCCCCGTGTCCTTGCCATTCCTGCCCCCCTTGCCCAGCGCCTTCGCGGCGCCTTGTCGTTCGATTGCCCCGCCCGCCGAAAGGGCATGACGAAGGGCGCCGCGAAACCACGGCGGAACGCAAAGCAACATGCGGGGCCGGTCGGAACCCGGCCCCGAAAGCAACGATCAGCAGAAGTGGTCGGTACTTGGCAGGCCCAGCATGGTGCCGCCCCAATTGCGACCGATGGTGTCATACTGGTTGGCCGCGTGGGCCTTGCCGGTCATCAGGTCGGCATAGATACGTCCGAACGGCAGACGATCGAAGACGGCGGCGCCACCGCCCGCCTTGAAGATGCGCTGCGCCAGATTGGTCGCGCGCTCGAGCACGGCCGCGGACTGGAAGCGATAGCGCATGCGATCCTCCAGCTCGGTGAATTCGCCCTTCACCGCCTGCGCGTACATCAGGTCGATGTTGCGATGGAGGATCAGCTTCATCTCGTCGATGGTCGAGACCGCCTCGGCGAGGATGAGCTGCGCGCTCGCGTCTTCCGCCGTCTTGGCGCCGGTTACCGTCACGCGTTTCGCCGCATATTTCGTGAAC
Organism: Novosphingobium sp.; assembly: GCA_028697875.1. Taxonomy (GTDB): domain Bacteria; phylum Pseudomonadota; class Alphaproteobacteria; order Sphingomonadales; family Sphingomonadaceae; genus Caenibius. Next base: position 3,620 of record JAQVEQ010000219.1, read on the forward strand.
TCGTCGACCATGGCCTGCAGGGCGCCGATCGCGGAGGTCGATACGGCGCGGCTGAAGAGCTGGGCGAAGGGCATGCGATACAGCGAGCCGGTGTTCACCAGATTGCCCGGACTGTTGCACATCAGCCCGTCCATGAAGCTGTGCGTGCGATAATCCGGCACGAAGGCATCCTTCACCACGATGTCGTGGCTGCCGGTCCCCTTGAGACCGAAGGAGTTCCAGGTGTCGACGATCTCGTAATCCTTGCGCGGCAGGAGAAAGGTACGCATGTCCATGTTGCCGGAGCCGAGCCCGACCTCGCCACCGAGGAAAACCCAGTCGCAATGCTGGCAGCCGGACGAGAAGCGCCAACGGCCGTTGAAGATGAAACCGCCGTCAACCGGCCTGGCGTCGCCCTGGATCATGTAGGTCGAGGAAACCAGGACCGAAGGATCGTCCCCCCAGACATCCCGCGCCGCGCGATCGTCGAACAGGGCGAGTTGCCAGGGATGGCAGCCGATGACGCCATAGCACCACGCTGCCGACATGTCGCCTTCGCCAAGGGTCATGAGCACGTCGTAATAGACGCTCGGATGCATCTCGTAGCCGCCCCAGCGCTTCGGCTGAAGCACGCGGAACAGGCCGGCCTCCTGCATCGCGGCGATGGTCGCGTCGGTCAGGCAACGCGCGTCCTGCGCCGCCTGCGCCTGTTCCTTCAGGAAGGGGACGAGCGCGCGCGCGCGCGCGCGGATCTCGTCTTCCGTCGGGATCTTCGTATCGATGTCG
>JAQVEQ010000030.1 GCA_028697875.1 Novosphingobium sp.
GCGCCGGCTGGAGGCCCTGGCCCTGCTGGGTGTCGGCATCAGGCGCCTGTCGATCACGCCCGCGGCCGTCGGGCCGATCAAGGAACTGGTGTGCAAGACGAACGTGGCCGATATCACTGCCGCCATGGACCAATGGCTGGCTTCGCCGCCTGCCGACCTGCGCGCGCAAGTGCGGCAATGGGCGCTCGATCACGGCCTTGAAAGCGACTGAGCCCGCTTGGTCGATAAGGGTTTGCCGCAGGTAGGCACCGGCTGGGCGCAGGGTGCATCCGGGGTGGCGGTGTCGCGCCTTGACTTACATGCGCCGCGCCTATTGTTTGCGCGTATGAGGGGCCGGGGTCGTATCCGCGCCAAGGGTCGGGAGCGCGAATGGACCAGGTGAACGAGCAATTCGAGGAAGAACGTCCTGCGCCGGCGATCGGCGAGCAGATCAGGGCCGCGCGGGAGCAGGCCGGGTTGAGCCTTGCCCAGGTTTCCGCCGAAACCCGCATTTCGCAGCGCCACCTCGAAATGATCGAGGCGGGCGAATACGGCCAGTTGCCGGCGCGCACTTATGCGATCGGCTTTTCGCGTACTGTCGCCAAGGTTGTCGGGCTGGACGAAAACGAAGTCGTCGCCGATGTGCGGGCTGCGCTGGACGAGATCGCGAACGGCAAGGGGCGGCGCACGGGCGGGACGTTCGAGCCGGGCGATCCGGCGCGCATCCCGTCGGCCCGGCTCGGCTGGGTCATGGTGGCGGTTGCCGTGATACTGGTGGTGGCGGGATTCGTGTTCTTTCGCGGTTTCTTCACGCCTGCCGTGAACCTGCCGCCGCTCGAACCGGATACGCCGCCTCCGGCCGCCGTGGCACCACAGCCTGCGAACGCTTCGCCGGCGGTTCCCGCAGGGCAGGGCGGTCAGGTCGTCTTCACGGCGATGGATGATGGCATCTGGGTCAAGTTCTACGATGCGAGCGGCCAGCAACTGATGCAGAAGCAGATGGCCAAGGGCGAAACCTATGCCGTGCCCGCCGCCGCCCAAGGGCCGATGGTGTGGACCGGGCGTCCCGATGCGCTGGCGATCACGGTGGGCGGGCGCGCGATCCCGCGCCTCGCGGACAAGGAAGGTATCGTGAAGGACGTGCCGGTAACGGCCGAAGCCCTCATGACGCGCAAGACCACCCCGGCTCCGGCCTCCCCAGTCAGGGCTGTCCCCACCCCGGCAACCCCGGTCCCGGCTGCCGCAACTCCGGCCGCCACGCCCCGACCGGCTGCCTAGGGCGGTCACCCACAGCTTAGAAACATACGATTCTCGACAGAATGGCCCGGCATGGGCAATAGCTGCGGTAGTCCATTCAGCCGCGGTTTGGCGTCATGATGGCATTGCCATGGCCGCAACGACAGGAGCTTGGGGAATGAAGACGGGACGGCGAACGTTTCGTGCAATGGTAATGGCAATGACTGCCCTGGCTGCGGCGGGAACTGCATTTCCGGCCGCCGCGCAGGTCGACGATGCCCGGATGCGCAAGGTCGAGGCGGAAGTGCGGGCCTTGCAGCGCAAGGTCTTCCCCGGCGGGGACGGGCGTTTCTTTGCCGACGGCAGTGCCGCAGGCACGAGCCAGTCCGCGACCGGGCTGCCCCCGGCGACCACTGCCATGACCGACGTGCTCGCCCGGCTGGATGCGCTGGAGGCCCGGCTCGCCAGCCTGACTGCCCAGGTCGAGAACAACACCAATGCGCTCGCCCGGCTGACCGGCCGGGTCGCGGCGCTGGAACCGGCACCGGCACCGGCACCGGCACCGCCCACCGGGGCCATCGGCTCGCCGCCGGCAGCGGGGGCGGGCAACGCCGCCAATGCCGCCGACGCCAACCTTTCTGCGATGAGCGGCGGTGCTTCCGCCGCCGCCAGGCCTTCCGCGCCTGCCGCTCCCGCTCCGGCGAAACCCGCCCCGCCCAGTGCCGAACGGCTGGAACGGGTGAAGGCCATTGCCAAGCCCGACACCGGCGATGCGGGAGAAGACGAATATACCTATGGCTTCCGCCTGTGGGAGGCGAAGCTGTACCCCGAGGCGCAGCAGCAATTGCGCCTCTTCGTCGATAAGTATCCCAAGCACAACCGGATCAGTTACGGCCGCAACCTGCTGGGCCGCGCCTATCTCGACGATGGCAAGCCCAAGGAAGCGGCGCCGTGGTTCGTCAAGAACTACGACGACGACATGAACGGCGCGCGCGCGCCCGACAGCCTGCTATACTTGGCCGAGGCGATGATCGAGATCAAGGACACCAGCCGCGCCTGCATCGCGCTGGCGAAATTCGGGGAAGCCTATCCGGCGCTCGCCACGGGACGGCTGCAATCCCAGTACGAGGCCGACCGGACGAAAGTGAAGTGCAAGTAGGGGACGGCCCATTCGCAGCATGCCCGAAAGCGCGCCGCACCCGCTGATCGCCCGTTTCGCGGGCGATCTGGCGCGGATCTGGCCTGAAGGCGAGAAGCTGGGCCTGGCCGTGTCCGGCGGGCCCGACAGCCTCGCCTTGCTGCTGCTGGCCGAAGCGATTCTGCCGGGCAAGGTGGAAGTCGCCACTGTCGACCACCGGCTGCGCGCGGAAAGCGCTTCGGAAGCGGCAATGGTGGCCGAACTGTGCGCCGGGCACGGTATCCCGCACGAGATCCTGTCCGTGCAGGTGCCGCAGGGCAACCTGCAGGACATGGCCCGTCTGGCCCGCTACCGGGCCTTGGCCGATTGGGCGAAACGGCGCGGCCTCACCGCCATCGCCACGGCCCATCACGCGGACGACCAGGCGGAAACGCTGGTCATGCGGCTCAACCGGGCAAGCGGGATCGCGGGCCTCGCCGGTGTGCGGGCGCGGACCAATGTTCCCGGCGCGGAGATCGTCCTGCTGCGGCCCTTGCTCGGCTGGCGGCGGGCGGAACTGGCCGAACTGGTCAAGGCGGCCGGGCTCGACGCGGTGCAGGACCCAAGCAATGCGGACTTGCGTTTCGACCGGGTGAAGGTCCGCGAAGCGTTGAAGGACTGCGACTGGCTGGACGTCCGGGCCCTGGCGATGAGCGCCAGCCACCTTGCCGATGCGGAAGGGGTGATGATCTGGGCCAGCCAGCGCGAATGGAACGAAGCGGTCGAAGTCAGCGAGGATGCGATCCGCTATCGTCCCACCGCGCCGGGCGCGATCCGGATGCGGATCGTCGGGCGCGCCATCGCCATGCTGGGCGGGGTGCCGCGCGGCGGTGACGTGGCGAAGCTCATCAACCGGTTGCAGGCGGGCAAGGACGGCACGCTGGCCGGAGTGGTCGCCCGCGCCGAAACGGCAGGGGAATGGACTTTCCGCAAGGAACCGCCGCGCCGTGGCGGTGCGAACCGGATGTAAGGGCGCCAGGGATCACCCGCCGGCGAGACTGTCCCCCAGCCCGACCATCCTGCCGCGAGTGATGACGACTTTGTCGCCGACCTTGGCAATGGCGTAGAGCTTGGAAACGAAACCGTCGGGCGCGGCGACGCAGCCGTGGCTGGCATAGCCGTTTTCGACCGTCGATCCGCCATGGATGGCGACCCCGTCGCGCGTCAGGCGCATGGTCCACGGCATCGGGGCGTTGTCGTACTTCTCGGAAACGTTGTGCCGTTCCTTGCTCATGATCGGGAACGTGCCGAGCGGGGTCGGGTACTCGTCGGTGCCGAGAAGAACGGCCGCCGCGCCGATTTCATAGCCGTCGCGGAAGACGGAAATGACCCGCGCATCGAGATCGACGGTAATCAGCAGCGGCCCGTCGGGCACCCCGGCGTCGTCCCAGTGCCACTCGCCGTACTTGATCGGGCCGTCGATCGGCAGGATGCGCTTGATGACGAAGGGGCTGTCGGGTGTTGGCGCGGTGGCGGGGGTGGCTTGCGTTGCCGGAGCTGGCGCGGAGGGCGCTTCGGCCGTTTCCAGCACGGGCTGGGGTTCGATGTGGGGCCGTTCCTGCGGGCCGGTCGCGGCAATCGTCGCCACGCCCAGCAGTGCCGCGCCGGCAATCGCGCCTGCGCCGATCCATTTGAATACCGAATCCATGCGCCCAATCTGGCTCAAGCGGCGGGTTAACGCCAGTACCCGGAAAGCCACCGTCTCAAGGAGAGACGGCAGGTCCCCAAAGGTTAACGCGAGGGTGCCTTTTCAGGTCAGCCGTGGGCCCCGAACTCGTTGGCGATCGCGGTGGTGATGCGCAGCGACAGGCGATAGGCCCGCTCGATCGGATCGATATAGTCGCGCTGGATCTGGGTATAGCCTTCGCCCGCCCCGTCGGGATAATCGGCCGGTTCGTCCATCGCGAAATCGTCGATCTTGGGGAAGCTGGTGGGGAAGGCGCGCCGCAACTGGGCGACGGCCTCCTCGATCCGCAGGGTGAAGACCATTTCCAGCACGTCGTCGCGGCTGATGTCGTTGGCGCGGCTGAAGACCGGGACCGACACGGCGCGGATGAACATGTACTGGAACAGCGCCAGGCGCAGCGCCTGCAGCACCCCGATCGCGCGGCGGACATGCTCGCGGTCTTCCAGCGGCTGTTCGTCGGGCAGCAGGGCGAACAGGCGGTGGAGCTTCAGCGCGTCGACGCGCAGGCGCGAGGCGAGGCGGCGGAACACCCCGGCCCGGTCGTCCTTGATGAGGTATTCGGCCAATGCCTCGCACGGGGCGGACAAGTGGGTTTCCGTGCCGCGATAGGGGCGGGTCGCCCAATAGGCGGAATTGAACAGCTCGCCATAGGCGGCGACCGTCTTGATGCTGGCCAGCGCATTGGCCGCCCGGGCCAGGCGGACCAGTTGCCGCCCGCGTTCGCTTTCGCGCAGCAGGCCGGCCACTTCCTCGTAATTGCCGTCGGCTGCCGTGCCGATGCCGCAGATCACGTTCACCGGATAGCCGAGCTGCTGCAGGATCGCGTTATGCGGGATCGCGCGGATCTGGCGTAGCGACATCTCGCGGTCGGCGGAAATATCGGACTGGCGGCGCGACACGCGGCTGCCGGTGGCGTTGAGCAGGCCGAGGCCGAAAGCGGTGATCGCGCGGCTGTAGGTCCGGCTTTCCAGATGGTGGCGCTGGTGGTCGCGGATGGCGCGGTAGAAGTCGAGCGAAAGGTCCGTGCGGCGGTAGAACAGGTCGGTCGGCGCGTCCGGATCGGTTTCCGCCGGGCGGATTTCGGCGATCCGGGTCAGTGTGGCCAATGCCAGTTCGGGCGTGGCGAAGAACAGGTATCCGTCGCCCCCCTGGAAGCTTACTTCCGGCTCCAGCGTGATGCCCGCCCGCACGAACCGCCGCCGCGCCCATGGGCTGAGCGGCCAGGCCAGGCGGTCTTCCATCGATCCGGGATGCGCGCCGCGGCCCATGCTTTCGCCGTGGGTGTCGAAGACCAGCGCGGCGACGTCGGTGAGCCCGTTCGCCGTCATCGCTTCGGCCAGCCGCCCTTGCAGGCGTTCGATGGCCAGGCTGGCGGGGATCTGGCCGACGAAGCGCCCGGCGTCGGAAAAGCCCGTCTGCACTGCCAGCCGCCCGCGCTGGCGGACATAGGCCTTGTAGGTATCCTCGCTCAGCAGCGCGTCGAGGAAGCGGCCACCGTGTTCCAGCGCGGATTCGGTCTCGAACAGGGGCGAGATGTCGACCTTGCCCTCGATCCCGAACAGCCGCGCGAAATAGAGCGCGGCGAGGATCGTGGAAGGCTGTTCGCATTCGGCGATCAGCATCCGGATCGGGGCGTCGGCGTCTATGTGGTGAAGGATCTGCGCCATGGCGAGGAACTGGCGCGTCGCGGTGCTGGGCTCGATCGCCAGGGCCGCGAAGTTGGAGCGCAAGGGCTTCACCTTGCCCAGTTCGTCGCGCAGCCGGGCGAGGGCGCCGCGGCTGCCGAGGTCGAGTTCGCCCTTGGGATCGATCACCCGGCGGATGGCGTTGTGCAGCTGGCTGGAATTCACGCGGAAATGGATCCAGCCCATGCCGAGCCCGTCGGCGCGCATGGCGGAGGCCAGCACTTTCAAGGCCACGGCGCGTTCGGGATCGGCCTTGCGGGCTTCCTGTTCCAGCGCGTCGATCAGCGGCGCGAGAGTGAGCAGCTTGGCCGGGTCGTCCGCCGTCAGGCGGTTGGCGGCCGCGGAAAGGGCTTCCGGATCGGAAAGGTCGCCGGTGAAGTCGGCCGCCCGGTCCTGCGCATGGGCAGTGGCCGCGCGCAGGGTTGCCAGCAGCGGATGGGCCGCGTCGATCGCGTCGAGCGAGGCGGTATAGCGTTCCAGCCGTTCGGCCTTTTCCGCCAGCCGGAAACCGATGCTGTGGTGCCACTTGATGTCGGTCCGCCCGTCCATGTCGTAGCCGACCCAGGTGGCGAAGCGGAACGGAAGCGGCTGGAAGGCGTACCAGTCCTGCGGCCAGCGGGCCTGGGCCCGGGTCAGCAGAGTCGCGGCCAGCCGGTCGCGCGCTTCCGCGCCGCGAGCGATCGCGGCCATGGCTTCGGCGTGTTCGTAGGCCAGCGTGATCTGTGGCCGGTCGGTCGAGGCGATGCAGGTTTCCGCCCCGATGTCCCCTTCGGAAGAGGCAGCGGCGGCGACCGCTTGGGTCTGCCCCGGCGAGAGCAGGAAAGTCGGGTGGGCCGTGAATACGCAGTGGAGTTGCGGGTGTTCCCACCGGGCGCGGAACTGGCTGAAATCGGACGGTTCGCTGCCCAGCCGCTCGGCAAAGGCGGCCAGGTTCGCTTGCGGATCGACCGGCGCGACCATCCGCCGCAGGCGCGCGGCGCGGTTCTGCAGCGCGTCGCATTCCAGCTCGGCAATCATCGTCTCGACGTCGCCCAGGTCTATTTCACCGCCTTCCAGCGCCCGCGAAAGGTCCAGCGCCAGCTGGAACACGGGGTTGAACAGAGGCGTCTGGCTGGTGAGCGCGTGCTGTTGCTGGAGCCGGTCGAGAAGGTCGGCAACCGTCTTCATCATGCCAGCGCACTCGCCTGGCGTGCGGCTTGCGTCACGGCGGCGTAATCGGGCGGCCCCTTCGGGACGATCCAGGTCCCGCCGACGCACAGCACCGGGTCCAGCGCCAGCCAGTCGGGCGCGGTATCCAGCCTGACGCCGCCGGTCGGGCAGAACTTGCATTGGTAAAACGGTCCGGCGAGCGCCTTCAGCGCCGGGATGCCGCCAGAGGTCGCCGCAGGGAAGAACTTGAAGTGCGTGAGGCCGAGGTCGAGCCCGCGCATGATGTCGCCCGCCGTCGCGACGCCGGGCAGGAAAGGCGTGCCGTGGCTGGTCACGACCTTGCCAAGCGATTCGGTCAGGCCGGGGGAAACGATGAACTCGCTCCCCGCCTTCATCGCCGCTTCGTAGTCGTGGGCGCCGGTGACGGTACCCGCGCCGACGATGGCGCCTTCCACCTTCTTCATCGCGGCGATGGCTTCGAGCGCGGCGGGCGTGCGCAGCGTCACTTCGAGCACGCGCAGGCCGCCGGCGACCAATGCTTCGGCCAAGGGCACGGCATGAGCCGCATCCTCGATCACGATGACCGGGATGACGGGGGCGATGCACATGATCTGTTCGACGGTCGGCTTCATGGCAGGCCATGCTCCTTGGCAAAGGCGGCCGCGGCCCCGAACAGGCCCGGCTGCGGATGAGGGATGAGCTTGACCGGCAGGCCGGCCATCAGCTGTTCGTAGCGGCCCTTGAAACGGAACCGCTCGGCAAAGGAGGAGGCAAGCAGGGTCTCGCGGATGCGATAGCCCAGCCCGCCCGCGATCACGACGCCGCCGGCCCCGTGAGCGAGGGCGAAATCGCCTGCGACGCTGCCCAGCGCCATGCAGAAGCGGTCGACCGCGGCCGTGGCGAGGCTGTCGGTTCCCGCTGTGCCGCTTTCCCAGATCGTGCGGTCGTCCAGCTCCACGATCGGGCGGCCTTCCAGTGCGGCCAGCGCTTCGTAGATGTCGACGATGGCCGGGCCCGACACGACCCGTTCGGCCGAGACGCGGCGGTGGCGTTTGCGCAGGCGGGCAAGGATCGCATCGTCCACCGCGTCGATCGGGGCGAAATCGACATGGCCGCCTTCGGTCGCCTGGACGTGATAGCTGCTGTCGACGCGATGGAAATGGGCGACGCCGAGCCCGGTGCCTGGGCCGATCACGCTGATCGTGCCGGTTGCGGGCAAGGGTACGTCGGGGCCGGTCAGGTGAAGGAATTCGTCCTCGTGCGCCCGCGCGGCGGCATGGGCGACCGCGCCGAAATCGTTGAGGATCACCGCCTGGTCGAGCCCGAGCTGTTCGTCGATCCGCCCGGTGTGGATGACCCAGCTGTTGTTGGTCAGCCGCACGGTTTCGCCCGTTACCGGCCCGGCCAGCGCGATTGCCGCCGCCTTGGGCACGGGCTTGCCCAGCTTGCGTTCGAAATCCTCCCACGCGGTCTGGAGGCTGGCGTAATCGCCGGTCTTGAGCGTGATGGGGTCGCCCAGCGCAATCGTGCCGTCGGCTGCGATCGTCGCGATCGCGAAACGGGCGTGAGTGCCCCCGATATCGAGCGCGACGAGATCCATTACAGCCCCGCCATGGCCAGCATGGCCGAACCGCCCTGTTCGGCGCCGTCGGCGCTTGTGCGGAACATCGCGAACAGTTCGCGGCCCGTGCCGGTTGCCGGGGCAGGCGCAGGCGCGGGTTCGCGCGCGGCGAGGTCGGCAGTGGTTTCGAGCACGCCGGTTTCGGCGCAGACTTTCACCATGTCCCCGTCGCGCAGCAAGGCGAGCGGGCCGCCGCCGTGCGCTTCGGGTGTGACATGGATCGCCGCCGGAACCTTGCCGCTGGCGCCCGACATGCGCCCGTCGGTGACAAGCGCCACGCGGTAGCCGCGATCCTGCAAGACGCCCAGCGGCGGGGTCAGCTTGTGCAGTTCCGGCATGCCGTTGGCGCGCGGGCCCTGAAAACGCATGACGACCACGACGTCGCGTTCCAGTTCGCCCTGCCTGAAGGCTTCCAGCACGTCTTCCTGCCGTTCGAACACGCGGCACGGCGCCTCCACCGTCCAGCGTTCCTTGTCCACCGCGCTTGCCTTGAACGTCGCGCGGCCGAGATTGCCGGAGACGAGCCGCATCCCGCCGTCCGGCTGGAACGGATCGCTTGCCGGGCGGAGCATTTCCGGATCGCCGCTCTCACCCGCCGGGCGCCAGGCGAGCGTGTCGCCGTCGAGCCAGGGCTCCTGCGCATAGTCGCCGAGATCGTTGCCGCCCACAGTCACGATGTCGCGATGGGCAAGGCCTGCTTCGAGCAGTTCGCCGATGACGTAGCCGATCCCGCCAGCGGCGTGGAAATGGTTCACGTCGCCCGAGCCGTTGGGATAGACGCGCGCGATCAGCGGCACGGCGGCGGACAGTTCGTCCATGTCCTGCCAGTCGATCAGCACGCCCGCCGCGCGGGCCATGGCCGGGATGTGGATCGCATGGTTGGTCGATCCGCCCGTGGCGAGCAGGCCGACCGCCGCGTTGACGATCGCCTTTTCATCGACGCAGCGCGCCAGCGGGCGATAGTCGTTACCTTCCTTGCCGATCATGGCGAGGCGCTGGGTGGCGGCGCGGGTGAGGGCGGAGCGCAAGGGCGTACCCGGCGGCACAAAGGCCGCGCCGGGCATGTGCAGCCCCATCAATTCCATCATCATCTGGTTGGAATTGGCCGTGCCGTAGAAAGTGCAGGTGCCGGGCGAATGATAGCTCGCGCTTTCGCTTTCCAGCAGTTCGGCGCGGGTCGCCTTGCCTTCGGCATAGAGCTGGCGGACCTTCTGCTTTTCCTTGTTGCCGATGCCGCTGGGCATCGGGCCACTGGGCACGAACACGGCAGGCAAGTGGCCGAAACGCAATGCGCCGATCAACAGGCCGGGCACGATCTTGTCGCAGATGCCGAGCAGGGCCATCCCGTCGTACATCGCGTGGCTCATCGCGATGGCAGTGGACAGGGCGATGACGTCGCGGCTGAACAGCGACAGGTCCATCCCGTCGTGTCCCTGGGTCACGCCGTCGCACATGGCGGGCGTTGCACCCGCGACTTGCGCCGTGGCCCCCACTTCGCGGGCCCAGACCTTCATTTGCGCCGGATAGGCATGGTACGGCTGATGGGCCGAAAGCATGTCGTTGTACGATGTGACGATGGCGAGGTTCGGTCCGCGCGTGGCCTTGAGCGCGGCCTGGTCTTCCAGCGCCCCGGCATAAGCATGGGCGAGATTGGAGCAGGAGACGGCGTGGCGGTCGAGCTGGCTGTCCGCCTCGCGCGCGATCAGGTCGAGATAGCGGCGGCGCGAATCCTTCGATTTCTCGACGATCCGTGCCGTGACCCGTTCGATGGCGGGGTGCAGCTCACTCATGCCAGCTTACCCCGTCGCGCTCGGCCAGGGCGATGGCCGCGCTCGGGCCCCAGGATCCGGCGTTGTAAGGCTTGGGGGTCAGCCCTTCGCGCTTCCATTCGGCGCGGATGCCGTCGATCCAGGCCCATTGCGCCTCGACTTCGTCGCGGCGGACGAACAGCGTCTGGTCGCCTTCGATCAGGTCGAGCAGCAGCCGCTCGTAAGCGATGCGGCGCTGGGTGCCGGTGAAGGCATCGGCCATGGCGATGTCGAGCGGAACGGGCCGGAGCGCGATGCCTTCCCGGTCGAGCCCCGGCACTTTGGCCATGAGCTTGAGCGTGATGTTCTCTTCCGGCTGGATCCCGATCAGCAGGCTGTTGGGTTCCGTCTTTGCGCCCTTGGCGCCGAAGATCGAATGGGGCACGTCGCGGAAGCGGACGAGGATTTCCGTCGTGCGCTTCTGCAGTCGCTTGCCGGTGCGCAAATAGAAGGGCACGCCCTTCCAGCGCCAGTTGTCGAGATAGGCCTTGATCGCGACGAAAGTCTCGGTCTGGCTGTCGCGGCCCAGTTCCTCGGCATAGGCGGGCACGACCTTACCGCCGATGGCCCCTTCGGTATATTGCCCGGTGACGGTTTCGCCAGCGGTTACGGGGCGCAGCGCGCGCAGGACCTTGACCTTTTCGTCGCGCACGGCGGTGGCGTCGAAATTGGCCGGAGGCTCCATCGCCACCAGGGCGAGCAGTTGGAGCATGTGGTTCTGCACCATGTCGCGCAGCGCCCCGGCATCGTCGTAGAAGTCGATCCGGCTCTCCAGGCCGACCGTTTCGGCCACGGTGATCTGGACGTGGTCGATATAGGCCGCGTTCCAGATCGGTTCGAACAGCATGTTGGCGAAGCGCAGCGCCAGCAGGTTCTGGACCGTTTCCTTGCCGAGATAGTGGTCGATGCGGAAGATCCGGTCTTCGGAGAAGGCGGCGGCTACCGCATCGTTGATCTGGCAGCTGGTCGCCAGGTCGGTGCCGAGCGGCTTTTCGAGGCCGATCCGCACGTTGCCGCCGGCCAGCCCGCTTTGCTGGAGGCCGTGGATCGTCGGCTGGAACAGGCTGGGGGCGGTGGAAAGGAAGATCGCCAGCCCGTCGTCGGGCGTGCCGACCTTCTGCGCCAGCGCGGCGAAGCCGCCGTGGTCGGTCGCATCGAGCTGTTGGTAATGCAGGCGGTTGAGGAAGGTCGCGAGATTGCCGCGCCGGTCGGCGGGCATGAACTTTTCCAGCGCCTCGCGCGCGAAATTGCGGAACGAATGATCGTCGAGGTCGGAACGCGCCGTGCCGATGATGGCAAGGTCCGGGTCGACCAGCTCTTCCGCTTCGAGAGCGCAGAGCGAGGGAAGGAGCATGCGCTGCGACAGATCGCCGGTCGCGCCGAAGAGAAGGAGGCGGTCTGCGGTAAAGCTCATGCGGGATCGGTTTCCCTTCTTTGCCTGCGGCTTGCGGCTGCCAGCACGGGGCAGCATACCATTTGTTGCACTGCAATAAAGAGCGAAGGTGCCCGGCCGCGAAAAGTGGCGGGGCGCCTGCCCTTTGCGCCGCAGGTTACTCGCCGAGTATATGAGACGCAACCGTTCGATTATGTGGGCGGTCGCGATGTTCGGCAAGGAAGATGCCTTGCCACGTGCCGAGCAGCAACTGGCCGCCGGACACCGGAATCGTCAGGCTGTTGCCGGTCAGCATGGCCTTGATGTGGGCGGGCATGTCGTCCGGCCCCTCGTCGTCGTGTTCGTAGCCGTCCCCTTCGGGAGCGATTCGGCCGAGCCAGCGGATCAGATCGCGGCGGACGGCGGGGGCGGCGTTCTCGTTAATCAGCAGCGAGGCGGAGGTATGGCGGCAGAACAGGGTCAGCATGCCCAGCGCGATCCCGCTGTCGCGGACCCAGCGGGAAACCTCGCCGGTAATGTCGATCAGGCCGCAGCCGGGCGTCCTGAATTCCAGGATCGCCGCGTCCTGCCGCATCAGCGGCTCTCCGCACCCTGTTGCGGGGCGATGGCCCCGAACAGGTCGTGGGCGTCGGCATCCTCGACCGTAACGTCGACGATCGCTCCCGGTTCGAGTTCGGGCGGCACGTCGCGCAGGAACACGTTGCCGTCGATTTCCGGCGCGTCGGCCTGGCTGCGGCCGGTGGCGCCGACATCGCCGTCCTCGTCGGGTTCGCCGACTTCGTCGATGACGACCGGGATCGTGCGGCCGATCTTGGCGGCGAGCTTGGCCGCGCTGATCGCTTCCGTCTTTTCCATGATCCGGGCGTAGCGTTCTTCCTTGACCTCTTCCGGCACCGGATCGGGCAGCAGGTTGGCCGCCGCGCCTTCCACCGGCTCGAAGCGGAAGGCCCCGACGCGGTCGAGCTGCGCTTCGTCCAGCCAGTCGAGCAGGTACTGGAAATCTTCCTCGGTCTCGCCCGGGAAGCCGACCACGAAGCTGGAACGGATCGCGATGTCGGGGCCGATCTCGCGCCACTTGCGCAGCCGTTCGAGGACCTTGGCCTCGTTCGCCGGGCGCTTCATCGCCGCCAGCACTTTCGGGCTCGCGTGCTGGAAGGGAATGTCGAGATAGGGGGTGACCAGCCCTTCGGCCATCAGCGGAATGACCGCATCGACGTGGGGGTAGGGGTAGACGTAGTGCAGCCGCACCCACGGCGTGAGGCCCTCGGGCGTCTTGAGCTGGCCCAGCTCGCGGGCGAGGTCGGTCATGTGGGTACGCACCGGGCGGCCGTGCCACATGCGCTCCTCGTGCCGCACGTCGACGCCATAGGCCGAGGTGTCCTGGCTGATGACCAGCAGTTCCTTCGTCCCGGCCGCGACCAGCTTTTCCGCTTCGCGCAGCACGGCGTCGATCCGCCGGCTGACCAGTTTCCCGCGCAGCTGGGGGATGATGCAGAAGGCGCAGGCATGGTTGCAGCCTTCTGAAATCTTCAGGTAGCTGTAATGGCGCGGAGTGAGCTTCACGTCCTGCTGCGGGATCAGGTCCACGAACGGCCCTTGCGTCGGCGGGGCGGCCTGGTGGACGGCCTCGACCACGGCCTCGTACTGGTGGGCGCCGGTAATCGCCAGCACTTCGGGGAACTTCGCGCGGATCGCGTCGGCTTCGTTGCCCATGCACCCGGTGACGATCACCCGCCCGTTTTCGGCGATCGCCTCGCCGATCGCGGCCAGGCTTTCCTCTTTCGCGGAATCGAGAAAGCCGCAGGTGTTGACGAGCACGACATCCGCGCCATCATAGTCGGCCGACATGGCATAGCCATCGGCGCGCAATTTGGTAAGGATGCGCTCTGAGTCGACCAGGGCCTTCGGGCAGCCGAGGCTGACCATGCCGATGCGGCGAGCTGTGGGGATTGTCGTTGCCATTGGCGCGCGCCCTTACACCGCTTGCCGCGTTTGCGCTACTATCGAGACGAACGGGGAGGTTCGCGTATGGGTCCGGTAAACTGGCTGGCGGTATTTGCCGCGGCATTGGCAGCGATCGCGGTGGCAGGTATCTGGTTCGGGCCGCTGTTCGGCCGCGCCAAGCTGGAGGAAGTCGGCCCCGGCGGCATGGCCATGCGGACCAGCACCGGGCGCACGATTCTCGTCTCGATCGTCATGCTGCTGCTCAGCGCCGCGATGATGGGGCACATGTTCGCGCGGGTCGGACCCGATACGCTGGCAGTGAAGCCGTGGCTCTATTTCATGATGTCGGGCGGGCTGGCGCTGTTCTTCATCATCCCGGCACTGTCGCTCAGCTACATGCACCAGCGCATTTCCACCCGCCTCGGGGTGATCGATTGCGGTTACTGGCTGGCGGCCTACCTCGCCATGGGCACGGTTTTCTGGCTGCTTTCCTGACCCCGGCCTAGCTCTCTTCGGGCGTAGGGAGGATTTCCACCACCATGTCGCCGGCCTGCAAGGCGCGCGCTTCCTCTTCCCAATAGCCGACGGGCCTGCCGCCGCGGTAGAGCCTGACGCCGAGCCCTTCGCTTGCCAGCCGGTCGAGCCCGCGTCCGATCTCCTCGGGCCGGACGGGCCGTTCCACCAGTTGCACCCGGCCCGAAACCGACGCGAGATCGGCGAGATAGTCGGCCACGTGCGTTCCTTGCGCGGAGCCGGCCAGCAGCAGGCCGGTGAAGCGCACCGGGTTGATGACATTGTCGGCCCCGGCCTGGCGGGCGAGCAATTCGTTGTCGTCGGCGCGCACCACCACGCTCAGCGGGACATTGGGCGCAAGGTGCCGCACGGTCAGCGTGATAAGGATCGAGGTGTCGTCCCGTCCGGCGGAAACCAGGACCGTGCGGGCTTTGGCGATCTGGACGGCCACCAGCGTCTCGTCGCGCGTGGCATCGCCGGCCATGACGTTGCAGCCCAGCGCTTCGGCGTCGGACAGGCGCGATTCGAGCGGATCGATGACCACGATCTCGCTGGGGTCGGTTCCGCGCTCGATCAGTTCGTGGACCGCCTCGGAGCCGCTGACGCCGAAGCCGAGCACGACGATATGGCCGGATAGCTGTTTCTGGATACGGGCCATGCGCCATTTCTCCCAGCTGCGCTTGATGATGAAGTTATAGGCCGTGCCGACGAAGATGAAGATCACGGCGAAACGGATCGGCGTCACGATCACCGCTTCGATCAGGCGCGCCCGGTCGCTGACCGGCGCGATGTCGCCGAAACCGGTGGTCGTGATCGAGATCATGG
Source organism: Novosphingobium sp. (assembly GCA_028697875.1). Lineage (GTDB taxonomy): Bacteria > Pseudomonadota > Alphaproteobacteria > Sphingomonadales > Sphingomonadaceae > Caenibius. The sequence continues at coordinate 15,018 of JAQVEQ010000030.1, forward strand.
TGAAATAGACCACGTCGAGGAAGCTGACATGGCCGTCGTGGTGGTCGACCAGTCCGTCCCGGTCGACATAATGTATGATGGCCACGATGAAGACCAGCGCCAGTGCTGCGCTCAGCCGGATTCCGACATCGGCCCAGACCGGTACTTTCACTGCCCGGCGGAGCGGCTGGAACCGCGGCACGGGGTGCGGGTGCCTGGTCATGGGGCCGGGGGCGGCCTCAGCTTGGTCAGCGGATCGACCGGCTTGTTCGCCTGACGCAGTTCGAAATGCAGTTCGGGCTGGGTGGCGACACCCGTCGATCCGGCATGGCCGACCGTGTCGCCCGCTTTCACTTTCTCGCCCTTCCTCACCGAAATCGAGGAAAGGTGGCCATAGGCGCTGTACCATTGGCCGTCATGTTCGATGACGACCATCTTGCCGTAGCGGACCGGTTCCTCGCCGGCAAAGATCACCTGTCCCGCCCTCGCGGCGAAGACGGGCTGGCCGACGCTGGCTTCGATGTCGATCCCGCGGTGGCCGCCGCCGGGGGCCTGCAGGTCGAAGCGGTTCAGCACCGCGCCTGTCAGCGGCCAGCGGAAGTCGCTCTCGGGCGGCTTGACCGCTTCGGTGCGGGCGGGCGTGCTGCTTTCCGGCAGGGCGACCATGGCCGGGATCACCAGCTTCTGCCCCGGTTTGAGCACCGTGTCCTTCGGCAGCCCGTTGGCGGTCAGGATCTGGTCGTAAGGCACGCCGTACTCGAACGAGATGCCGAAGCCGGTGTCCCCTTCGGCCACGGTGTGGACCCGCTGGCGCGGGATATGCAGCTTCTGCCCCACTTTCACCACGTAGGGTTTCGTGAGGTTGTTGGCCTGGGCAATGACGCTGCGGGGAACGCCGGTGCGGTTGGCGATGCCGTTCAGCGTCTCGCCGGGTGTGACGAGATAGCCTTCGTCCGCTTGCGGGGCCTGTATGGCCGGGGCCGGGCTGGCCTGCGTTCCGGCCGCCGCCCGATCCGCGCCTGCGCCGCCCTTGCCGGGGATCGCCAGCTTCTGGCCCACGCGCACCGGATAGGGCGGCTTGAGCCCGTTCGCTTCGGCAAGGGCCGAAGGCGTCACGCCCGCGCGGTTGGCGATGCCGTTCAGGGTTTCCCCGGCCCTAACCATATGAACCGTTTCGACTACGGTTTCGCGCGGGATATCGAGCACCTGGCCGACGCGGACGGGGTAAGGCGGCTTGAGGCCGTTGGCTTTGGCAATCGCGCTTGCCTTCACGCCCGCGCGATTGGCGATGCCGTTCAATGTCTCGCCCTCCTGCACCGTATGGCGGGTTTCCCCGGCGGGCGCGGCCGCCAGCAGGAACAACGCGGCGCAGGCCCCGAGGAAGGCAGGAAGGGGACGTTTCACCCGGTAAACCTCATCGCAAGCTCGCCCAGCGACTTCTCGTGCGTCAGGTCGAGCATCAGGGGCGTGACCGAGACGTAGCCTTCGGCAATCGCCTCGAGATCGGTGTTGTGGCCAGGGGAATGTTCGATCGCCTGCAGGCCGAACCAGTAATAGGGATAACCGCGCGGGTCCTCGCCTTCGACCACCGAGACGCGGCCATAGTCGTGGAAGCCCTGGCGCACGACCCGGATGCCGTTGACCTCGTCGGCCGGTACGGGCGGGAAGTTGACGTTGATCAGCGTGCGGTCGGGAAACGGCGCGTCGAGCAGCGGCTGGATCACTTTCGCCCCCCATTCCTCGGCGGCGCCGAACGGCACGGCATCGGCCATTCTTTCCTTGGCGTAGACCTGGCTCAACGCGATCGAGCGGATGCCGGCCAGCGTTCCTTCGATCGCGGCGGAAACGGTGCCCGAATAAGTCACGTCGTCGCCCAGGTTCGCCCCGCGGTTGACCCCGGAAAGGATCAGGTCGGGCGGCGAATCCAGCACTTCGTTCAGCGCCATCATCACGCTGTCGGTCGGTGTGCCCGAAACGGAAAAGCGCCGATCGCCATGCCTGCGCAGGCGGACCGGGCGGGTGAGAGTGAGCGAGTGGCCCGCGCCGGACTGTTCCTCCGCCGGGGCGCAGACCCAGATGTCGTCGCTGAACTGCCGGGCGATGCGTTCCAGCACGGCGAAGCCGCTGGCGTGGATACCGTCGTCGTTGGTCAGCAGGATGCGCATCAGGCGGCAGGCTCCAGTTTCGTCATTCCGCCCGTATAGGGCACGAGCGCGGCGGGCACCGTGACGGAGCCGTCTTCCTCCTGGCAGTTTTCCAGCACGGCCACCAGCGTCCGGCCGACCGCGAGGCCCGAACCGTTGAGCGTGTGGACGAAAGCGGTGCCTTTCTCCCCTTCCGGGCGGTAGCGGGCGTTCATCCGCCGCGCCTGGAAATCGCCGCACCAGCTGATCGAGGAAATCTCGCGGTAGGCGCCCTGGCCCGGCAGCCAGACTTCGAGGTCGAAAGTCTTCTTCGCCGTCGCCCCCATGTCGCCCGCGCAGAGCAGGACCTTGCGGTAGGGCAGTTCCAGCGCTTCGAGGATCGATTCCGCCGAACGGACCATGTGTTCGTGTTCGGCCTGCCACTGGTCGGGGCGGCAGACGCTGACCAGCTCGACCTTTTCGAACTGGTGCTGGCGGATATAGCCGCGCGTGTCCTTGCCTGCCGCGCCCGCTTCGCTGCGGAAGCACGGGGTCAGCGCGGTCATGCGGATCGGCTGGTCCATGCCGCCCAATATCTGTTCGCGCACGGCATTGGTCAGCGACACTTCGGCGGTCGGGATCAGCCAGCGGCCATCGGTCGTCTGGAACAGGTCTTCGGCGAACTTGGGCAATTGCCCGGTGCCGAACACGGCATCGTCGCGCACCAGCAGGGGCACGGCGCATTCCATGTAGCCGTTCTCGCTCGTCTGCTTGTCGAGCATGAACTGGCCGATGGCGCGTTGCAGGCGGGCCATCTGGCCTTTGAGGAACGTGAACCGCGCGCCGGAAATCGCCGCGCCCGTTTCGAAGTCGAGGCCGAGGGCAGGACCTATGTCGGCGTGTTCGGCGGGCGTGAAGGAGAAATCGCGCTTCGTGCCCCAGGCGGAGACTTCGACGTTGTCGTTCTCGTCCGCGCCCGGCGGGACGTCGTCGTGCGGCAGGTTGGGCAGGCGGGCGAGCAGGTCGTTCAGCTTAGCGCCGGCTTCCTTCTCTTCCGCTTCCAGCGCGGGCAGGGTCTGCTTCAGTTCGGCGACTTCGGCCTTCAGCGCTTCGGCCGTGTCCTTGTCGCCTTGCGCCATGGCCTTGCCGATCTGCTTCGATGCGTCGTTGCGGCGGCTCTGGGCCTCCTGCATGCGCGTGGCGAGATCGCGCCGCGCGGCGTCGAGCGCGAGGATCGCGCCGGCAGTGGGTTCCACCCCCCGCCGGGCAAGACCGGCGTCGAAGGCAGCGGGATTTTCGCGAATGAAACGGAGGTCGTGCATGGGCGCGGGCTATGCCGAACAGGCCCGCGCCCTGCAAGCCAAACTCGTTATTGTTTGGGGCAGGTGCTGACGCCGATCAGCGAATAGAGCGGGCACATGCGGAACAGGCCGGTCACCAGCGGGATCACGCCGATCCAGCCCCACGGGGTCTTCGGCCCGACAAAGACCAGCGCGATCAGCACCAGCCCGACGATAATCCGCAGGATGCGGTCGACACTGCCGACATTCACCTTGAACATGAGACGTCTCCTCTCGGCCCTGCATTAGGCGGGGGGAGAGTGACACGGCTTTGACCGGGGTCAAGAGAAATGCCGGATCAGCACGCGGATGTCCGCTCGCCCGGTGTCCGAAGGTTTCGGGAAGAAATGGTGGGCGCGGCAAGGATTGAACTTGCGACCCCACCCGTGTGAAGGGAGGTGGGAAAATCTTATAAGGTGCTGGTAATGCACTGGAAAAATAGATTTCGTTGGGGCTGATTGTACGGGATTTGTACGGGGAACGGCCTATTTCGCGGCCTTCACCAGCTTTAGCTTCGTCTTGCGCTGGGCGCGTTTCAGGCCGGTTTCCAGGGCGCGGTGGACCTTGATCACTTCGTCTTCGGCGTGGGTGTAGGTTCGGCGCATCAGGTTGGTGTCCGACCATCCGCCGAAAGCACCGGCGGCCTTTTCATCGATCGGTTGGCGCACGTTCATTTCCTGGCCGAAGCCGTGCCTGCCAGCGGAGTGGAAAGGCAGGTATTCGATGTCTGCGGCCTCGATCGCCTTGTTCCATTCCTTGCGGGGCGAGGATCGATCCCGTAGCCGAACACGCGCAGGTTTTCCTTCTTGCGTTCGGCGCCGCGCGGATAGCGGGGTTTCAGGTTTTTCAGTTCGATC
>JAQVEQ010000220.1 GCA_028697875.1 Novosphingobium sp.
CGCATGCAGACGCGGCCGTTCTCGACCCGCAAGTCGCTGCCTTCGACCAGTTCCGCGCCCATCTGGTCGGCCAGGAAAGCATGTTCGAAATAGGCCGAATTGTAGACCCCCGGCGTCAGCACCGCGACCACCGGCCGCGATGCGGCGCAATCGGGCGCGCAGGCGGCCAGGCTCTTGGCCAGGCGGCGCGGATAGTCCGACACCGGCCGGACACGCATCTTGGTGAACAGCTCCGGGAACATGGTCATCATGGTTTCCCGGTTTTCCAGCATGTAGCTGACCCCGCTGGGCGTGCGGGCATTGTCTTCCAGCACCATGAATTCGTCGGGCCCGGTCCGCACCAGATCGATCCCGACGATATGGGTATAGACCCCGCCCGGCGGCGTAAAGCCGACCATTTCCGGCAGCCAGGCCACATTGTCGCGGAACAGCCGTTCCGGCAGACGGCCGGACCGGACGATCTCCTGCCGGTGATAGAGGTCGTGGATGAAGGCATTGATCGCCCGCACGCGCTGTTCGATCCCGCGCGACAGGCGGCGCCATTCGTTGCCGGTGATGATGCGCGGCACCATGTCGAAAGGGATCAGCCGTTCTTCGGCGTCCTGTTCCCCATAGACGTTGAATGTGATCCCGGTGCGGCGGAAGAAAGCTTCCGCCTCCGCCCCCTTGGTTCCCATCCAGTGCTGGTCCTGCGCCTCAAGCCATTCGTTGTATCCGGAATAGGCAGGCCGGATGCCGCCATCGGCGGTAAACATCTCGTCGAAATTCGGGCTTGTCGTGCTCATACGCCTCTTATGTTGCAGTGCAACAATGGCACGTGAAATCGGGCTGTCAATCGATTCCGAACGCGGCCGGCACCTTTTTCAAATGTCCTCCAGTTCGCGCAGGACGGCCTCGATCGCTTCGGGAGAATAGGCAAAACCGAGATGGGTGCAACGCAGCGCCACTTCGCGGTCCCGTTCCCCCGGCTTCCCCCGGGACGAACGGGCCGAGACGATCCCGTCGCGCGGGCTCCACAAGGCGACGGTCGGCACCGGAGGCTTGGCGGCCAGGTCGCTGTCGATCGGCGGCGCTTCGACCGCGTGGCCGGTGACGAGATGATAGATCCGCCAGGCGTTGTTGGCGCGCGGGCTGCCGGAAAAGGGCGAACCCATGGTGATGACCTTGGCCACGATGTCGGGATGGCGGTGCGCCAGTTCGCGCGCGAACAGCCCCCCCAGGCTCCACCCGACCAGCACGACCGGCCTGCCATAACGCTCGCGCAGTTCGAACAGCCGCTGTTCGAGAAACGCGATATTCTTCTCGGTCGGGCCGAAATTGAAGCCCAGCCCCCAGCGCTTGACCTTGTGCCCCGCCCGCTCGAGCTGCTTGGCCATGTAACGCATCCGCACCGGGTGCGTGCCGAAGCCGGGCAGCAGCATGACCGTGCGCGGATGGGTCGCCTCCCTGATCGGCAGGACGCGCCCGGCGCGCCGGAACGGCTCGGCCAGCACGTCCAGCTCGCCCAGCAGGTGCTTGAGCGGCGGCCCCCTGACGCCCAGCGGGCGCGGTTCGCCGGCCAGCGCCGCGCGCCGCGTCGCTTCTTTGTAAAGCGACGCCACGAACGAGGCGCCTTCGCCCTGGCCGCCGTTATCCGGTGCGTCCGCGGCCATCATCGCGATACGGCATCCCGCCGGCGTTCCGGGCTGGCCCGGTCAGTCGCATTCACCGATCCGTTCATTGGTGACTTCCATCTTGGTGTGCATCTTGCCACCCGGGATGTTGGGTGCGGTGTGGTTGATGTCCATCACCATCTGCGACCCGGTGGAGGACGTCGTGCCGTTCATCGTCATCACCGCCTTGGTCCCCTGGCCCATGTCGCAGGTCATCTGGGCGTCGAGCGTGTTCGACCCGGCATTGAAGCGATCGAACGTACAATTGCCTTCCGACGACTTCTTGATCATCTGTTCGTAGCCCTTTTCTACATCCTCCGCCGTCAGGCAGAACTCGTGGCTCTGCTGCTTGTGGCTGCCCATCATCTGCTTCATCTGCGCGGCTTCTTCGGGCGCAAGGCCGGGAATGTCGAATTCGAGCACTTTCAGGGTCGAACGGTACTTGCCCGGTTCCGGCTTCACCATCTTGGCCGCCTCTTGCACGGCCTGTTCCGGGGTCTTGGGGCCCTGGTCGGACTTGCCGCAACCGGCAAGCAGGACGGCGGCGGCAAGAGGTGCGGCAAACGGCAGGGCAAGTTTCATACGCATGAAAATCTCCGGGAATTGTTTCGGTTCCGCGACCGGCATTGTCGTTTCCGCCTAGCTACCAAGCGATCGCCGCGCTGCCAACGGATTGCTTGTTGCCGCGCGCGCTCCCATATTCGCGCCCATGGCCGAACTCGTCATCCGTCGCGGGCTGGAGGAACCCGACACCTCCGGCACTTTCACCCCGCACAAGCCCGCGCGCCCGGAAAAGACCGACGGCGGCAGGCCGTTCAAGATCGTGTCCGACTACGAACCGTCGGGCGACCAGCCGACCGCGATCGCCGAACTGGTCGCGGGCGCGCGCGACGGCGAAAAGACGCAGGTCCTGCTGGGCGTGACCGGCTCGGGCAAGACTTTCACCATGGCCAAGGTGATCGAGGAATTGCAGCGCCCGGCCCTGATCCTCGCGCCCAACAAGATCCTCGCCGCGCAGCTCTACGGCGAATTCAAGAGCTTCTTCCCCGACAACGCGGTCGAGTATTTCGTCTCCTATTACGACTACTACCAGCCCGAAGCCTACGTCCCCCGGTCGGATACCTACATCGAGAAGGAAAGCTCGGTGAACGAGGCGATCGACCGGATGCGCCACTCGGCCACCCGCGCGCTGCTGGAACGCGACGACGTGATTATCGTCGCCTCCGTTTCCTGCCTCTACGGTATCGGCTCGGTCGAAACCTATTCGGCGATGATCTTCGACATCAAGGCGGGCGATACGGCCGACCAGCGCGAGATCATCCGCAAGCTGGTGGCCCTGCAATACAAGCGCAACGACGCCGCCTTCGCCCGCGGCATGTTCCGCGTGCGCGGCGACAATCTCGAAATCTTCCCCAGCCACTACGAGGACATGGCCTGGCGGATCAGCTTCTTCGGCGACGAGATCGAGGAAATCGCCGAATTCGATCCCCTGACCGGCAAGAAGGGCGCCAGCCTCGACAAGGTGCGGGTCTATGCCAATTCGCACTACGTCACGCCCGGCCCGACGATGAAACAGGCCGCCGAAGCGATCAAGTTCGAGCTGGCCGAACGGCTCAAGGAACTGAACGCCGAAGGCCGCCTGCTCGAAGCCCAGCGGCTGGAACAGCGGACCAATTTCGACCTCGAGATGATCGCCGCCACCGGGTCCTGCGCGGGGATCGAAAACTATTCCCGCTTCCTCACCGGCCGCCTGCCCGGCGAACCGCCGCCGACCCTGTTCGAATACCTGCCCGACAACGCCCTGCTGTTCGTCGACGAAAGCCACCAGACCGTACCGCAAGTGGGCGCGATGGCGCGGGGCGACCACCGGCGCAAGCTGACGCTGGCCGAATACGGTTTCCGCCTGCCCAGCTGTATCGACAACCGCCCGCTGCGCTTCAACGAATGGGACGCGATGCGCCCGCAGACCGTCGCCGTCTCCGCCACGCCCGGTTCGTGGGAACTGGAACAGACCGGCGGCGTCTTCGCCGAACAGGTGATCCGCCCGACCGGGCTGATCGACCCCCCGGTGGATGTGCGCCCGGTGGAAGACCAGGTGCAGGATTGCATCGACGAATGCCGCGAAACGGCGGCCAGGGGCTATCGCACCCTCGTCACCACTCTCACCAAGCGCATGGCCGAAGACCTCACCGAATTCATGCACGAGGCCGGGCTCAAGGTCCGCTACATGCACTCGGACGTCGAAACGCTCGAACGTATCGAACTGATCCGCGATCTGCGCATGGGCGTGTACGACGTGCTGGTGGGCATCAACCTGCTGCGCGAAGGGCTCGACATTCCGGAATGCGGGCTGGTCTGCATTCTCGATGCCGACAAGGAAGGCTTCCTGCGCTCCGAAACCTCGCTGGTGCAGACCATCGGCCGCGCCGCGCGCAACGTGGACGGGCGCGTGATCCTCTATGCGGACCGGATCACCGGCTCGATGGAACGGGCCATGGCCGAAACCGACCGCCGCCGGGAAAAGCAGCGCGCCTACAACGAGGAACACGGGATCACCCCGCAGACGATCAGGCGCCAGATCGCGGACATCGTCGCCCACACGGCGGCGCAGGACGGGGTACTGGTGGAAATCGAGGCCGAGGACGGCCGCAACAATCTCGTCGGCCACAACCTGCGCGCCTATATCGAGGAACTCGAAGCCAAGATGCGCGCCGCCGCCGCCGATCTCGAATTCGAGGAAGC
>JAQVEQ010000031.1 GCA_028697875.1 Novosphingobium sp.
TGCCGCCGGGGATGCGCACGATCGCGTCGGGCCGCAGCCGTCCGTCCTCGGTCTCGATCGACTGTTCGAGGAAGAAATCGGTATGTTCGGCCAGCCCGCATTGTTCGAGCAGGTTCTGCAACGCCCGTTCGCCCCAGCGGCCGCGCGCCTTGGGGGCATTGGTCAGGCTGTTGCCCAGCCGCTGCGCCTCGCGCCGGACCTGCTCCTGCCCTTCGCGCATCTCGCTGATGACGCCGTGGAGCAGGCCGAAGGCATTGACGCGCTTTTCCTCCAGTTCCCTGACCTGCTCCTCATAGGCCTTGAGCCGCTGGCCCACGGGTTCGAGCAGCGCCTTGATCTTGGCCTCGGAGCTTTTTTCGGCATGGCCGAAGCGCTCGTTCGCGCGTTCGAGGAACGCCTCCTGCGCTTTCGACAGGACGGCCGAGCCGGTGTTCTGGAATTCCTTGAGCAATTGCTCGCGCGTTTCCATCAGCAGGCGTTTCTGTTCCTCGAACCCGGCGGCCTGCGCCTTGAGCGCGGTCAGCTCCTCGCGCGCGAGGTCCAGCCTGCCCGCAAGCTCGTCCGCGTGCCGCGCCCGTTCGCTCGCCGCGGCCAGTTCGGTGATCGCCTGGCGGAACCGGCCGTCCAGCTCCTTCGCCTCGGCCTCGCGCGCGGCCAGCGCGGCGCGCGCCTCCGCCGCCGGGCGCGAACCGGAAAACCAGCCGGCGGCAACGCCGATCAGCAGACCGAGAACGAGGGCGGCAAGGGCAAGGAGCGTCGGATCCATGCCGCCTGACTAAGCGGAACGGAGGGGGAACGCCAGAGCTATCGCAAATTTATCCCCGAAGCGGGAAATCACGCCGCCTTGCGCAGCTTCTCCAGCTTCTTGAGCGCCATGTTGCGCTTGAGGCGCGAAAGGTGGTCAATGAAAAGAATGCCTTCGAGATGGTCCATCTCGTGCTGGAGGCAGGTGGCCAGCAGCCCGTCCATGTCCTCTTCGTGGGTGTTGCCGTCGATGTCCTGCCAGCGCGCGCGGATGCGGGCCGGGCGTTCGACCTCGGCATAGATTTCCGGCACCGAAAGGCAGCCTTCCTGGTAAACCGAGTGTTCTTCCGACGGATCGAGGATCTCGGGGTTGATGAACACCAGCGGTTCCTTCCTGGTCGGCTGGTGATAGTGCTCGTGCCCGCCGTGCGAATGGCACAGTTCGGGCTCGGCGTCCTCGTCCTCGGGCTGGAGGTCGATCACCAGCACGCGCAGCGGCACACCGACCTGGATCGCGGCAAGGCCGATGCCGGGGGCATCGTACATCGTCTCGAACATGTCGGCGACGAGGGTCTTCAGTTCGTCATCGAACGCTTCGACCGGCTTGGAGACGGTCTTCAGCCGGGAGTCCGGCACTTCCAGGATTTCGCGAATGGCCATGGGGTGCAGATAATGCGCACATGGCCTTGCTGCAAGCCATGCGTGCGCCTGCCCGCCCCGCTGCGACCAAGCCTTGTGGCAAGTCTCGCTCCCCTCCCGCTTGCGGGAGGGGCTGGGGGTGGGTTTTCACCCCACCGGCCGCCGCGCGCGCAGCGCCTGCGCCAAAGTCCCCTCGTCGAGGTAGTCGAGTTCGCCCCCCACCGGCAGTCCGTGGGCCAATTGGGTGATACGCACCGGATAGCCTTCCAGCCGCTCCGCAATGTAGTGCGCGGTGGTCTGTCCTTCGAGCGTGGCGTTCATCGCCAGCACGACCTCGTCGATCCCGCCCGCCGCCACGCGATCGATCAGCTGCGTAATGGTCAGGTCTTCCGGCCGCACCCCTTCGAGCGCCGAAAGCCGCCCGCCCAGCACGTGATAGCGCCCGGTGAACAGCTTCGCCCGGTCGAGCGCCCACAGGTCGGCCACGTCTTCCACCACGCACAGGCTGCGCCGGTCGCGCCGGGGATCGACGCAAATGCCGCACGGGTCGCGCGTATCGACATTGCCGCACGTCGAACATTCGACGAGACTTTCCTGCACCGCCGCCAAGGCGCCAACGAGCTGGACCAGCGCGGTTTCGCGCCGTTTCACCAGCCACAGCACCGCCCGCCGGGCGGAGCGCGGTCCCAGCCCCGGCAGCCGCGCCAATGCAGCGGCGAGAGTCTCGATCTCTTGCGATGCCATGGGGCCGGAGATAGGGCTTTCGTCCCGAACACGAAAGGCCACACGAGCCGCTTATGCGCATCATCTTCATGGGAACGCCGGACTTCGCCGTACCGACACTGGCCGCGCTGCACGATGCGGGGCACACGATCGCGGCCGTCTATACCCAGCCGCCGCGCCGCGCGGGCCGGGGCAAGCAACTCCAGCCTTCTCCCGTGCAGAAAGAGGCGGAAATCCGCCATATCCCGGTCCGCTGCCCGGAAACGCTGAAGGACTTCGAAGCGCAGGCGGACTTCGCCGCGCTCGACGCCGACGTGGCAGTGGTTGCCGCCTATGGCCTGATCCTGCCGGTGCCGGTGCTCGAAGCGCCGAAGCACGGCTGCCTCAACGTCCACGCTTCGATCCTGCCGCACTGGCGCGGGGCCGCACCGATCCAGCGCGCGATCCTGGCGGGCGACCATGTGACGGGTGTGACGATCATGCAGATGGAAAAGGGGCTCGACACCGGGCCGATGCTGGCCACCGCCCGCACGCCCATAGAGCGCAAGACCGCGGGCGAGCTGACCGCGGAACTGGCCGAACTGGGCGCGCAACTGATGGTCGGCTCGCTGATCGACCTCGCCGCGCTCCATCCCGTGCCGCAGGACAATGCCGAAGCGACTTACGCGCCCAAGATCGACAAGAGCGAGGCGAAGATCGACTTCTTCCGCGACGCCGAATTCATCGAACGGCAAGTGCGCGCCTTCGCCCCCGCCCCCGGCGCATTCTTCGAACTGGACAAGGAACGTTACCGCGTGCTCGCCGCCGACGTGGTCGGGCGCGAGGGGATGGCGGGCACAGTGCTGGACGACCGGCTGACCATCGCTTGCGGCCACGGCGCGATCCGCCCCACCACGATCCAGCGCGCGGGCAAGCCGGCCATGGATGCCGCCGCCCTGCTGCGCGGCAGGCCGATCCCGGCAGGAACGGTGATCCGGTGACGGCCGTGCGCGTGTTTCGACAGGCTCAGCACGAGCGGGCATTGTATCCCATGCGCCAACATCCGCTCAGCCTGAGCCTGTCGCAGGCCACGCGAACCAGCGTCACCGACCAATCATGACCCGCTTCGCCCTCACGATCGAATTCGACGGCGGCCCGTTCATGGGCCTGCAACGCCAGGCCCATGGGCCGAGCGTGCAGCAGGCCGTGGAAGAGGCCGTGTTCAAAGTGACGGGCGAGGACGTGCGGATGCATTCGGCCGGGCGGACCGACGCCGGGGTCCATGCGCTGGCCATGCGCAGCCATGTCGACATCGCCAAGCCGTTCACCCCGTTCCGCCTGATGGAGGCGCTGAACGCGCGGCTGCGGCCCGACCCGGTGGCGGTGATCGCCTGCGAGGCGGTGGCGGACGACTGGCACGCGCGGTTTTCCTGCATCGGGCGCAGCTATCTCTACCGCATCGTCAACCGCCGCGCGCCGTTGGCGCTGGAACGCGGCCGGGCGTGGCACGTCACGCGCCCGCTGGATGCACAGGCGATGCAGCGCGCGGCGCAGGCGCTGGTCGGACGGCACGATTTCACCACTTTCCGCTCGGTCCATTGCCAGGCGCAGGACCCGGTCAAGACGCTCGACCGGCTCGACGTGCGGCGAGAGGGCGAGCTGGTGCTGATCGAAGCGGCGGCGCGCAGTTTCCTCCACCACCAGGTCCGTTCCATGGTCGGCACGCTGGCGCTGGTCGGCCTCGGCCAATGGCGCGAGGAACAGGTGGGCCAGGCCCTCGCCGCGCGCGACCGCACGGCTTTGGGCCTCAACGCCCCGCCGGAAGGACTCTATTTCGTCGAGGCACAATACCCCGGCGAATGAGCCGGGATTGCGGGCAACCGGAGGCCGCGCGGCAATGACTGACCGGAATCAGGCCTTGGCGACCACGCTTTCGGGCAGTTCGGTGCCGAACACGCGCTGGTAGTATTCGGCCACCAGCATCCGTTCCGCCTCGTCGCACTTGTTGAGGAACGAAAGGCGGAAGGCGAAGCCGACGTCCTTGAAGATCGCCGCGTTCTGCGCCCAGGTGATGACCGTGCGCGGGCTCATCACGGTGGAGATATCGCCGTTGATGAAGCCCTGGCGGGTCAGGTCGGCCACCCGCACCATCTGCGCGATCACCGCGGGATCGGTATCCGGGTTCTTCGCGTGGACGATCTTCTGTTCCGTCTCGGCCGGCAGGTAGTTGAGGCCGACCACGATGTTCCAGCGGTCCATCTGGCCCTGGTTGATCTGCTGCGTGCCGTGATAGAGCCCGCTGGTGTCGCCCAGACCGACCGTATTCGCCGTGGCGAACAGGCGGAAGTTGGGATCGGGGCGGATCACCCGGTTCTGGTCGAGCAGGGTCAGCTTGCCTTCGGTTTCCAGCACGCGCTGGATCACGAACATCACGTCCGGGCGGCCGGCGTCGTATTCGTCGAACACCAGCGCCACCGGGTGCTGCAAGGCCCACGGCAGCAGGCCTTCGCGGAATTCCGTCACCTGCAAGCCGTCGCGCAGGACGATGGCGTCGCGCCCGATCAGGTCGATACGGCTGATATGCGCGTCGAGGTTGATGCGGATGCACGGCCATTTGAGGCGGGCGGCCACCTGTTCGATATGGGTCGACTTGCCGGTGCCGTGATAGCCCTGGACCATGACGCGGCGGTTGAAAGCGAAGCCCGCGAGGATCGCCAGCGTCGTGTCCGGATCGAACACGTAGCTCGGATCGAGATCGGGCACCCGTTCGTCCGCCTCGGAAAAGGCGGGGACTTTCATGTCGATATCGATGCCGAAGACGTCGCGCACGCTGACTTCGGTATCGGGCGCGGGCAGCACCGTCTTGGCGCCGTGTTCGAATGCTTTGTCGGTCATGTCGTTCATCTCGGGGACTCGCCTATACGCGCGCGCGTTGCGCTGCAACAGGCTTTGGCCGCTTTTCGAGAGCCGTCAGGCGCATTTGGGCGGGAGAGAGAAGACCGCGAAGACTTTGCGCGCCAGTTCCCTGTCGCCAGTAACGGTCAGTTCCCCTTCCGCCTCCACCGCGTCGAGCGGTTGCTTGCCATAGGCGACGCGCAAGTACGGCAGGGGCCGGTTCATCCGCACGGTGAAGTCGGGCACGGAATCGCCCTCCGCCGCGCGCGCCACTGCCAGTTCCCCGTCCGCCAGCCGCGCGAAGTACGCATCTTCCCCCACTTCGAAGCGCATCGTCGCGGCCAGCGGCCGCGCCGCCTCGCGGTCGAGCATCGTGCGCATCGACAGCATGAGCGAGACGGGCGACAGCGGCAGGGCCGGATTGTGCCCCGGCGAACGCGCGGCCCAACGGCCCAGTTCCTGGATCGCCGGCTCCGCCATGTAACCCCATTCGGTCAGTTCGTAGACTTGCGCGGCGGCGGGCGGCGGCAGCTTGCGCTTCACCAGCACGCCCGCCTCCTCCAGCCCTTCCAGCCGCTCGGTCAGCACTTTGGCGCTGATCCCGGGCAGACTGGCGCGAAGGTCGGAAAAACGCCGCGCGCCGAGCATTAATTCCCGGACGATCAGCAGCGACCAACGCTCCCCGATCAGTTCGAGCGCGAAGGCCGTCCCGCAGGCGTCGCCATACCATTTGCCATGCTCGCGCCCGTGCCCTTTCGACCCTTTAGTTTCTTTTTGTAACTTCATAGTTGCCTTTTGTAACTTATCAGCACACAACGACGCAAGACGATTCGCCTTGAAGGAACACATGCCATGCAGAGAATGATCTTCATCAACCTGCCCGTAGAAAACCTGCCCAACGCCAAGGCATTCTATGAAGCGATCGGTTTCATCAACGAGCCACGCTTCACCGACGAGACCGCCGCCGCGATGCAATGGTCGGACACCATCGCGGTCATGCTGCTGACACACGAAAAGTGGAAGAGTTTCACGACCCGCCCAATTCCCGGCCGCGATGCCAGCGAAGTCATGCTGTGCGTGAACTGCGAAAGCCGCGAGGAGGTGGACCGCCTGACCGACACCGCCGGCGTCCATGGCGGCACAGCGGACGTCAACCCCGCGCAGGATCACGGCTTCATGATGAACCGCACCTTCGCCGACCCGGACGGCCATGTCTGGGAAGCGATGTGGATGGACCCCGCGGTCGCCGGCGCCGACGCCCACATATCCGAGGCACACGCATAAGCCCGCCCGCACGAACCGAAGGAATGGCGACCATGCCGCACGATGCCCCGGCCACACAGCCGGTCCCAACGATCACCGGCTTTTCCAACGTTCCCGATTTTGCCAAGGGCCTGGTGCGCGATCTGCGCATCCGCTGGGCGATGGAGGAAACCGGCCGCCCCTATCGCACGGAGTTGTTCGACGCGATGGCCGAACGGCCGGAAGGCTACCGGCAATGGCAGCCTTTCGGGCAGGTTCCCGCCTTCGACGACGGCACGGTGCGCATGTTCGAAAGCGGGGCGATCCTGCTCTATCTCGGCGACCGCGACGAACGCCTGCTGCCGTCCGACCCGCAGATGCGCTGGCAGGCGGTTTCGTGGCTGATCGCCGCGCTGAACAGCATTGAGCCGGCGCTGATGCAAATTGTCAGCATGGACGTGTTCCATGCGGGAAAAGACTGGGCCCGCGCTGCCCGTGCCGCCGCCGCTGGACTGGCCGGACAACGATTGGCCAGCCTGTCCAACGCACTGGGCGACCGCGAATGGCTCGCGGGCACCTTTTCCGTAGCCGACATCGCGATGATCGGTGTTCTGCGCAACGTGCAGCACACCGACATGCTCGACGCGTTCCCGGCCCTCGCCGCCTATCGCGCACGGGGTGAGGCGCGCCCGGCCTTCGCGAAGGCGCTGGCCGACCAGATAGCGGGCTTCGCGGACCACGCCGAAAACACAGAAAACGAAAACGCCTGAACGGCAACGGCACGCCTTGATGGCGGCCGAATGGGGAGATGAACGATGACCAATCCCTATGGCAGCTTCATCTGGTACGAACTGATGACCCCCGACGCCGACGGCGCGGCGGCGTTCTACGGCCCGGTCGTGGGCTGGGCCATCGACGGCTCGAACACCTCGCAGGCCGAAGGCATCGACTATCGCCACATCACGCGCAGCGACGGCGGCAGCAATGGCGGCATCCTCAACCTGACCGCGGAAATGCAGGCCGGCGGGGCGCGCGCCTGCTGGCTGGGCTATATCCATGTTGCCGACGTGGATGCCGCCGTCGCGGCGATCGTCGAAGACGGCGGCAAATTGCTGATGCCCAGGATGACGATCGACGTCGGCAGCTTCGCATTGGTGACGGACCCGCAAGGCGTGCCTTTCTACGTCATGACGCCGGTGCCCCCGGCCGGCAATCCGCACGCCGAAAACGACGTATTCTCCCCTATGGAGGCCCAGCACGTCCGCTGGAACGAGTTGACGGCAACCGACGCCGACGCCGCACTGGCGTTCTACCGGACTCATTTCGGATGGGGCCAGGAAGGCGCGATGGACATGGGGCCGCTCGGCCAATACCGGTTCATCCAGTGCGGCGGAACGGGCATCGGCGCCGTCATGCCCAAGATGCCGCAGGCACCCATGCCCGCGTGGACCTACTACATCGGCGTCGACGACATCGATCGCGCGATCGCCGCTGTCGAGGAACACCGCGGCAGCATTATCAACGGCCCCGACCAGATCCCCGGCGGCGAATACGCCCTGAGCGGCATCGACCCGCAAGGAGCGGTTTTCGGCCTCGTCGGCCCCAGGAAGGGATGAATCCCATGTCCAAGAACCGGGTCTGCCTGTGGTTCGACGGCACGGCGGAAGACGCCGCGCGCTTTTACGTGACGACCTTCCCCGACACGCGGGTTACCGCCGTCCACAAGGCGCAAGGCCATGTCATGGGGGTGGATTTCACCGTCATGGGCATCCCCTGTTTCGGGCTCAATGGCGGGCCGCAGTTCCCCCATAACGAGGCCTTCTCCTTCCAGGTCGTCACCGAAAACCAGGAGGAAACCGACCGCTACTGGGACGCGATCGTCGGCAACGGCGGGACGGAAGGCCAGTGCGGCTGGTGCAAGGACCACTGGGGCGTCTCGTGGCAGATCTCGCCGCGCGCACTGACCGATGCGCTGTCCGATCCCGATCCGGCGGCAGCCAGGCGCGCGATGGAAGCCATGATGACGATGAAGAAGATCGACATCGCCGCCATCGAGGCGGCGCGGGCAGGTTAGACGGCCTCCCTGTGCCCGCCGGGCTTTCCTACAATATCTCCGATGTGCTCTAACCTTCCGTCGTTGCGAAGTCCGAAAGACCGAAATGATGGCGGTAGAGCGTAATACGGCACGGCCTTGCGGAAGGTTACACATCGCCTTGGAAAATTTTCACCAAGGTTTTGCTTTTCAATATATAATTGGGAAACCGGAGCCGCACGAACAGGCCGTATTGTATAAACCTGAAGGTGACAGGCTCAGGCGAAAGCGGTGGCCCGGCGCAGGAGCTGGTAGGCCTCGACCACTCTTTGCAGCCGCCCTTCGTGGCTGCGGTCGCCCCCGTTGCGGTCGGGGTGGTATTTGCGGACCAGTTGCGAATAGCGGCGGCGCAAGCTCGTGCGGTCGGTATCCCCGCCCAGCCCCATGACGTTCAGCGCCTCCCGCTCGCGCGGGGTGAAGCGCGCCCATTCGCGGGTATTGCCCGCCGCGCGCCGCCGGATGTCCGCCGCCCGCGCGCCGATGGCGTCGAGTGGATCGGCGAAGTCGGCCCAGCGCGGCACCCCGTCCATGTCGCCGCTGTAGATGCGGCTGGCGTTCGCCCAGCCGGCAACCGGGGACTGCGCGTCGAGGATCTCGTCCGCGCTCATCCCTTCGAAGAAGTCGTAGCCCGCATTGAAGGCGCGGACATGGTCGAGGCAGAACCAGCGGTAGTCGCCCGGCCCGTCGAACCCGGAGGGGCGGCCGCCGGGCGCGCGGAATTCGCCGGGTTCGTCGCACCCCGGCGCCTCGCACACACGACCCTTGCTTTCGAAACGTCCTTGGAACCTGTCGTAACTCACGCCATAAAAATGGAGGATGCGTCCCCCGTTGGGAACCCCCAGAAGCACAAAATGGAGAAATCGATGGCCGGCCCGCTGCAAACCGAAATGGAGAGCCTGCTGCGCACGGCCTTCTCCCCCACGCGGCTCGAAGTCGTGAACGATACCGCCAGCCACCACGGGCACGCGGGCGACGACGGCAGCGGCGAATCGCATTTCTCGGTCACGATCGAAAGCACCGCCTTCGCCGGAAAATCGCGGCTGGAACGCCAGCGCATGGTCAACCGCGCGCTGGGCGACATCCCGGGCGAGCGGGTCCACGCCCTCGCCATCAAGGCCCTCGCGCCCGGGGAATAGCAATGACGATCATCCAGACGCTAACCCCCGTCACGCACAATCTCGGCGATTTCCAGGTCCGCCGCGTCCTGCCCGCGCGCGAAAGGACGATGGTCGGCCCGTTCATCTTCGTCGACCAGTTCGGGCCCAACCGGCTCGATCCCGGCAAGGGTATGGACGTGCGCCCCCACCCCCACATCAACCTCGCCACGGTGACCTGGCTGTTCGAAGGGGCGATCGACCACCGCGATTCGCTGGGCAGCTTCTCGACCATCCGGCCCGGGCAAGTGAACCTGATGACCGCCGGGCGCGGGATCGTCCATTCCGAACGCAGCCCGGCGGAAGAACGCGCAGCCGGCCCGCACTTTTACGGCATGCAGACCTGGCTCGCCCTGCCCGACGGGCAGGAAGAGATCGACCCCGCCTTCGAATGCCGCCGCGACCTGCCGCTGGTGGAAGACCGGTGCGTCAGCGCCCGCATCGTGATGGGCGAGTTGTGGGGCCATCGCGCCCCGACCACGACTTATGCCGATACGATCTACGCCGAGATCGTCCTCGGCCCTTCCGGCACCCTGCCTATCGAAGCGGGGGCGGACGAACGCGCCGTCATGCTGGTCGGCGGGGAAGCGATCCTCGATGGCGAGCCGCTGGACCTCTACACGCTCGCCATGCTCAAGCCGGGAGAGGAGATGATCCTGCGCTCCGACAAGGGCGGGCGGATCATGCTGCTGGGCGGGGAAGCCTTTTCGACCAAGCGCTATGTCTGGTGGAACTTCGTTTCCAGCTCGCGCGAGCGCATCCAGCAGGCGAAGGAAGACTGGACCGAAGGCCGCTTCCCCAAGGTTCCGGGCGACGAAAAGGAGTGGATCCCCATCCCCGAACGTCCGCTGACCCGCAGCGAGGATTGAGGGAGGACCCCACTTGGCCGAAGCGAACGAGACACCCGCCCCCGCCCGGCCATCGCTCCTGCGCTCGCACGGCGGCGGCCCGGCGCCGGTCAGCTTCCTCGAACTGTTCTTCGACCTCGTCTACGTCTTTGCCATCACGCAGATTTCCCACTTCGTGCTGGCTCACGAAAGCTGGCTGGGGCTGGCCCAGGCGGGGCTGATCTTCGCTGCGGTCTGGTGGGCCTGGGTCTATACGACGTGGGCCACGAACTGGGCCGATCCCGAGCGGGTGCAAGTGCGGATCATGCTGCTTGCCGTCATGTTCGCCAGCCTCGTCATGGCCGTGGCGATCCCGCACGCGTTCGACGGGAACGGCCTGCTGTTCGCCGTGTCCTATGTCGCGAACCAGGTGGGCCGCTCCGTCTTCCTCGCCTACATCATGGCCCGCGACCGCCACGTCAGCGCTCGGAGCATGGTACGCATCACCGCGTTGTTCACGATTACCGGCTGCCTGTGGATCGCCGGGGCCTTCGCCGCCGAAGGCGCCGTCCGGCTGGCGTGGTGGACGGCCGCCATGGCGCTGGAATACGCAGGGCCGATCCTGGGTTTCCGCCTGCCGTTCCTCGGCCGCGTATCCCCTTCGGAATGGGTCATATCGGGCGCCCACATGGCCGAACGCTGCGCCCTGTTCATCATCATCGCACTCGGGGAAGAAATCGTCGTGACCGGCGCGACCTTCGCCGGGCAGTCCGCCACCGCGCCGCACACGCTGGCCTTCGCCGCGGCCTTCACCGGCTCCGTCCTGATGTGGTGGATCTACTTCGACGTGGGCGCGAAACGCGGCGCGGAACTGATCGAACACCACGAGGAACCGGGGCGGATCGCGCGCAATGCCTATACCTATCTCCACATCCCGATCGTCGCCGGGATCGTCGGCACCGCAGTGGCGGACGAAATGCTGCTCGCCCATCCCGAGGCGCGGACCGAACCGGCCTTGATCCTGGCCATGTGTGGCGGCGGCGCGGTCTATCTCGCCGGGGTCGGCCTGTTCAAACGCTTCGCCAACCCCTTCCGCAACTTCCCGCTCTCGCACCGCTACGGCCTTGTCCTGCTGGCCCTGCTGGCAGTGTGGTCCGCATATGCCGAACCTCCGGCGCTGGTGTCCGGATGGCTTGCGGTTGGGATCCTGGCGCTGGTCACGGCCTGGGAATGGGGATCGTTCCATGGCGGCTGGGTGGAGCGGCTCGAAAACCGCCTCGGTCCCGTGGGCCGTTATATGCGCCGCGTTTCCGACCGCGCGGAAGACAAGCGCACCCGCCGCTTCGGCAGCAAACCCGATTGAGCCGCCTCCTCGCAACCGCCAATGCCGTCACGTCCTTTTCCGCCATTTCCATTGCCCTTTTGACGCACTGACCCTAAGTGCGCCTCGCTATGACCAAGCCACTGACCTTCGCCGTGCCCAAGGGGCGTATTCTGGACGAGGCGCTGCCCGTGATGGCACGCGCCGGCATCGTTCCGGCGGCGGAGTTCCATGACAAGAAAAACCGCGCGCTGAGCTTCGCCACCGAAGGCAGCGACATGCGGATCATCCGCGTGCGCGCGTTCGATGTCGCGACCTTCGTCGCGCACGGCGCGGCGCAGATCGGCATCGTCGGTTCCGACGTGGTCGAGGAATTCAATTACGCGGACCTCTACGCGCCGGTCGATCTCGACATCGGCCACTGCCGCCTCTCGGTCGCCAGGCCGAAGGATGCGGTGAACAGCGCGAACGGCCACACCAGCCACTTGCGCGTCGCGACCAAGTATCCCAACCTCACCCGGCGTTACTTCGAAAGCCAGGGCATCCAGGCCGAATGCGTCAAGCTGAACGGCGCGATGGAGCTTGCCCCGACGCTGGGGCTGGCCGGGCAAATCGTCGATCTCGTTTCCACCGGCACGACGCTACGTGAAAACGGTCTCGTCGAAACGGCGGAGATCCTGCACATTTCCGCCCGGCTGATCGTCAACCGCGCCGCGCTCAAGACCGACGAGCGCGTGGGCGCGCTGGTCGAGGCCTTCCGCGCGGCACAGAGCGCCGCACAGGCCGCCGCACAGGCCGGGGCGGACGCCTGATGCAGCGTCTTTCCACTTCGGACGCCGATTTCGAGGCGAAATTCGCCCGGCTGGTCGCCGACCGGCGCGAAAGCGCCAGCGATGTCGCGCAGACCGTCACGAACATTCTCCACGAAGTCCGCACGCGCGGCGACGACGCGCTGGCCGACTATACCCACCGCTTCGATCATTACCGGCTGGCGGCGGACGACGACTGGCGGATCGCGCCCGAAGCCTGCAAGGCGGCCTTCGACGCGCTCGACCCGAAACTGCGCGAGGCGCTGGAACTCGCCGCGCAACGCATCCGCGCCTACCACGAAGACCAGTTGCCAGCGGACCGCGACTTCACCGACGCGGCGGGCGTGCGCCTGGGCGCGAAGTGGCGCGCGGTCGATGCCGCCGGGCTCTATGTCCCCGGCGGGCGGGCGGCCTATCCCTCGTCCCTGCTGATGAACGCCATTCCGGCCAAGGTCGCGGGCGTCGAACGGCTGGTCGTCGCCACCCCGACACCGGGCGGCGAAGCGAACCCGCTGGTCCTGGCGGCCGCGCACCTCGCGGGCGTGGACGAAATCTGGCGCGTCGGCGGGGCGCAGGCCATTGCCGCGCTCGCCTACGGCACCGGACGGATCGCGCCGGTCGACGTCATTACCGGGCCGGGCAATGCCTGGGTCGCCGAAGCCAAGCGCCAGCTCTACGGCGTGGTCGGGATCGACATGGTCGCCGGGCCGAGCGAAATCCTCGTCATCGCCGACGGCAGGAACAATGCCGACTGGATCGCCGCCGACCTGCTGAGCCAGGCGGAGCACGACCCGGCCGCGCAATCGATCATCATCACCGACGACGCGATCTTCGGCGAACAGGTGGAAGACCGGGTCGACGTGCAGTGCGCCATCCTCGCCACGGGCAAGACCGCCCGCAAGAGCTGGGACGATTACGGCGTCATCATCACGGTGCGCGATCTGTCGGAAGCCCCGGCGCTCGCCAATCGCCTCGCCGCCGAACACGTCGAGATCGCGACCGACGATCCCGAGGCGCTGTTCGCCGAAATCCGCCACGCGGGCAGCGTGTTCCTCGGCCGCCATACGCCCGAGGCGGTGGGCGACTATGTCGCCGGGCCGAATCACGTCCTCCCGACCGGGCGCCGCGCGCGCTTTGCCAGCGGGCTGTCGGTGCTCGACTTCATGAAGCGGACCAGCTTCATCGCCGTCAGCGAAGACGCCCTGCGCGCCATCGGCCCCGCCGCCGTGGCCCTGGCCGAGGCCGAAGGTCTGCCCGCTCACGCCCGCTCGGTCCAGGAACGCCTGAAATGAACGCACGCAGCCAATCCCGTTCCGCCGCGCGGCTCGCCGCCGTCCAGGCGCTTTACCAGCAGCACATGGAAGCGACCCCGCTCGCCCTCCTGCTCGACGAATTCCACATGCACCGCCTGGGCGCGGAAGTGGACGGCGAACAGATGGCCGAAGCCGAAGTCGCCTTCTTCGACGACGTGGTCAAAGGCGTCGATGCCCGGCGCGAGGAAATCGACGCGCTGGTGCAGGGCAAGCTGGCCCAGGGCTGGACGCTCGCCCGGCTGGACAAGACCATGCTCCAGATCCTGCGCGCCGGGGCCTATGAACTGCTGGCCCGCCCGGACGTGCCGGTCGGCAGCGCGATCAGCGAATATGTCGACGTGGCCCACGCCTTCTTCGACGAACGCGAAGCGAAGTTCGTCAACGGCGTGCTCGACGCCGTGGCAAAGGCGGTCCGCTGACTTCCGAACTCGCCTTCATCCAGGCCCTGCGCCGGATGGCGACCCATGCCGGTGCACGGAATTTCGACGACGATTGCGCGCTGCTCGACATAGGCGGCGAAACGCTGGTCCTGACCCACGACGCCATGGCCGAAGGAGTGCACTACCTGCCGGGGCAGGATCCGGCCAATGTCGCTTGGAAACTGGTCGCCTGCAACATGTCCGACCTCGCAGCCAAGGGCGCGGAACCGCTGGGCGTGCTGCTCGGCTACATGACCGGGGCAAACGACGCCCGCTTCCTTGCCGGGCTGGAGGAAGCGCTGGCCGCTTTCCATGTCCCGCTGCTGGGCGGCGACACGATTTCCGGCCCCGGCCCGCAAGTGCTCGGCCTCACCGCCATCGGCCGGGCCACGCACCGCCCGGTTCCCGCGCGTTCGGGCGCGCGGCCGGGTGATACGCTCTACCTCTCCGGCCCGGTGGGTGCGGCGATGATGGGGTACGAGGCGCTGCGCGATGGCAGCGGCGCGGACAGCACGGCCTACCGCCGCCCGCGCGCGCTGCTGGCCGAAGGGCAGGCGTTCGCCCCCCTTGCCCATGCCATGATGGACGTTTCCGACGGCCTGCTGCTCGACAGCTGGCGCATGGCGCGGGCGAGCGGCGTCACGATCGCGATCGACACGGCGTCCGTCCCGATCGCCGCGCCGGAGGACCGCCGGGCCGATGCCCTGCGCTGGGGCGACGATTACCAGCTCCTGTTCGCCGCGCCGGAGGGCATCGCGCCGCCTTTCCCCGTCCACCCGGTCGGCCGCGTCCTGCCGCGCGGCAAAAGCCCGCTCGTGGTCGATGGCGTCGCGGCAAACGACCCCGCCGGGCTCGGCTACCAGCATGGCTCCTGAGGTTGAAATGGCGTAATTTCGCCGTTTCCAGACCTTTCCAGAACATGAACGTTTGGACTTGCACCGCGCCCAAGCGGCCTTAAGACTACGCGCCTAAGAAATATTCCGCGAAAAGCGGGAATTATCCAAAAAGGAGGGGTAAGGCGTGGACTTAGTAGTCATCGCAATTATTCTGGGGCTGCTGGCCGTCGTGTACGGCTTCGTCACCAGTCGCCAGGTGCTGGGCGCAAGCGCCGGCAGTGAGAAAATGCAGGAGATCGCCGGCGCGATCCAGGAAGGCGCCCAAGCCTACCTGAAGCGCCAGTACACCACGATCGCCATGGTCGGCGTGGCCGTGGCGATCGTCATCTTCGCCACGCTGGGCGCGATTTCCGCAACCGGCTTCGTGATCGGGGCGATCCTGTCGGGCACTGCCGGGTTCATCGGGATGAACATCTCGGTGCGCTCCAACGTCCGCACGGCGGCCGCGGCCCAGTCCGGGTTGCAACAGGGCCTGACCATCGCCTTCCGCGCGGGTGCGATCACCGGGATGCTGGTGGCCGGTCTCGCCCTGCTCGCGATTTCCGTGTTCTACTGGTACCTGACCGGCCCCGCCGGCTATATCGTGGGCGGCGATGACCGCACGGTGGTGGACGGGCTCGTCGCCCTCGCCTTCGGCGCTTCGCTGATCTCGATCTTCGCCCGTCTGGGCGGCGGCATCTTCACCAAGGCCGCCGACGTCGGCGCCGACCTGGTCGGCAAGGTCGAAGCCGGCATTCCCGAAGACGACCCCCGCAACCCCGCCGTGATCGCCGACAACGTGGGCGACAACGTGGGCGACTGCGCCGGCATGGCCGCCGACCTGTTCGAGACCTACGTCGTCACCGTCGGCGCGACCATGGTGCTGACCGCGCTGCTGCTCAAAGGCGTGGGCGACCTGCTGCCGAACCTCATGGCCCTGCCGCTGCTGATCGGCGGCGTGTGCATCGTCACCTCGATCATCGGCACCTACTTCGTCCGCCTCGGCGGTTCGAACAACGTCATGGGCGCGATGTACAAGGGCTTCCTCGTCACCGCGATCCTCGCCATTCCGGCGATCTGGTGGGCGACCGATACCGCGCTGGGCGGCATGGGCACGGCCATGACCGTCGGCGACAAGGCATTCGACGGCCATGCGCTGTTCTATTGCTCGCTGCTTGGCCTGGTCATCACCGGGCTTATCATCTGGATCACCGAATACTATACCGGCACCAATTTCCGGCCGGTGAAGTCGATCGCCAAGGCTTCGGAAACGGGCCACGGCACCAACGTGATCCAGGGCCTCGCCGTCAGTCTGGAAGCGACCGCGCTGCCGACGATCGTGATCGTCGCCGGCATCATCATCGCCTACCAGCTCGCGGGCCTGATCGGCATCGCCTACGGCGCGACCTCGATGCTGGCGCTGGCCGGGATGGTCGTGGCGCTCGACGCCTACGGCCCGGTGACGGACAACGCGGGCGGCATTGCCGAAATGGCCGGTCTCGACGACTCCGTGCGTGAGAAGACCGACCTGCTCGACGCGGTGGGCAACACCACCAAGGCCGTGACCAAGGGCTATGCCATCGGTTCCGCCGGCCTTGCCGCGCTGGTGCTGTTCGCGGCCTACACCACCGACCTGCGCGAGTTCTTCCCGGATCTGAACGTCGATTTCAGCCTGGAGAACCCCTATGTCATCGTCGGCCTGCTGCTCGGCGCGCTGCTCCCGTACCTGTTCGGTGCAATGGGCATGACCGCCGTGGGCCGTGCCGCGGGCGACGTGGTGATCGACGTGCGCGACCAGTTCGCCAACGATCCGGGCATCATGGCGGGCACCAGCAAGCCGAATTATGCCAAGACGGTGGACCTCGTCACCAAGGCGGCGATCAAGGAAATGATCGTTCCCTCGCTGCTGCCGGTGCTGACCCCGATCGCGGTCTACTTCGTCATCACCGCGGTTGCGGGCGACCGGGCCGCGGGCTTCGCCGCGCTGGGCGCCCTGCTGCTCGGCGTGATCGTCAGCGGCCTGTTCGTTGCCCTCTCGATGACTTCGGGCGGCGGCGCGTGGGACAACGCCAAGAAGTACATCGAAGACGGCAATCACGGCGGCAAGGGCTCCGAAGCCCACAAGGCCGCGGTGACGGGCGACACGGTGGGCGACCCCTACAAGGACACCGCCGGTCCGGCCGTGAACCCGATGATCAAGATCACCAACATCGTCGCCCTGCTACTGCTCGCGGCGCTGGCCGGTCACGCGGGGGGCTAATCCCTTCGCCATCGGCACAAGGCAAAGGACCCCGCCCGGATCGCTCCGGGCGGGGTTTCCTTTTCGGGGACCGCAAACCACACCCCCGCCAAAATTTTGCGGAGGGCCGGGCGACTCGTTGACGGCGGCAGCGGCGAAGCGCATGAAGGAAACATGCTCCTCGAACAGACGCCCGAACGGCTTGTTGCGGACCTTGTCCTCCTCCTCGACATGGAGCCGCGCGGTGCGGGCCGGTACGAAGGCCGCTGTTGCAAGCTCACACCCGGCAGGCTGTTCGGCGGGCAAGTCATTGCCCAGGCGCTTGCCGCGGCGGAGCGCACAGTGCCCGACAACCGCGCCGCCCATTCGCTCCACGCCTATTTCCTGCGCCCCGGGTCCAGCGACCTGCCAATCAGCTACATGGTCACCAACGACTTCGACGGGCGCAGCTTTTCCAACCGCCGGGTCGTCGCCAGTCAGCAGGGCGAACCGATCCTCAATCTCACGGTTTCGTTCCACGTTCCCGAAACCGGGCTGGAGCACCAGCGCTACCCCATGCCGGACGTGCCGCCGCCGGAAGAGCTGGAGCCTCTTTCCCGGCAGCTGAATCGTTTCCGCCAGCAGGATGCCGAGCAGCGCCTTGCTGCGGTGGAGCGGCCGGGCTCCTTCGATCTCAGGAGCGCCGAAGGTCCGTGCTGGGCGACCGGGCAAAGCTGCGAGCCGGTCAACCACACCTGGATCCGCGCGGTTGCCCCGCTGCCCGACGATCCGCGCGTCCACCGGGCGGTGCTGGCCTATGCCAGCGACATGCAACTGCTGATGACCACCCTGCGCCCGCACGGCAAGTCGATGTTCCGCGGCGACGTCCGGGGGGCGAGCCTCGACCACGCGGTATGGTTCCACGAACCGTTCCGGGCCGACGAATGGCTGCTCTACGTCACCGAGAGCCCGTGGGCCGGCAACGGCCGGGGCTTCGCCCGCGGCCAGGTCTTCACTCGCGACGGGCGGCTGGTTGCCAGCACCGCGCAGGAAGGCGTGATCCGGGTAATCGCCCAGGACTGACGGGCGGAGGACAATCCCTCACCCGCCCGGATGGTAGAAATCGTAGACCGCCTGGGCCACTGCCGCGCTGACGCCCGGCGCGCGCTGGAGGTCCTCCAGCGAGGCTGCCCGGACTTTCCCCGCCGTGCCGAAATGCAGCAGCAACGCGCGCTTGCGCGCCGGGCCGATGCCGGGGATCTCGTCCAGCGGACTGGCCGAAATGGCCCGGCTGCGCTTCTGCCGGTGCGCGCCGATGGCATAGCGGTGCACTTCGTCGCGCAGGCGCTGGAGATGGAACAGCACCGGCGAGTTGACGGGCAAGGTCTTTTCCCGCCCGTCGGGGAAGTGGAACACCTCGCGCCCTTCCCGCCCGTGGTGCGGCCCCTTGGCGATGGCGATCAGCGGCACGTCCTCGACCCCCAGTTCCTCCAGCGTGTCGCGCACGCTGGACATCTGCCCCTTGCCGCCATCGATCAGGACCAGGTCGGGCCACATCCCGCCTTCCTTGCCCTGGGTTTCGCGATCCGGGTCTTCCTCCAGCGCGCGGGCGAAGCGGCGGGTCATCACTTCGCGCATCATGGCGAAGTCGTCGTTGGTCTGCGCGCTCCTGATATTGAACTTGCGGTACTGGTTCTTGAGGAACCCTTCCGGCCCGGCCACAACCATGGCGCCGACTGCCTTGGTCCCCTGGATGTGGCTGTTGTCGTAGATCTCGATCCGCTGCGGCACGTCCGGCAGTTCGAGGAATTCGGCCAGCTCCCGCAGGATCTTCGCCTGCGTGCCGCGTTCCGCCAGCCTGCGGTCGAGCGCTTCGGCCGCATTGCGCACGGCCTGTTCGATCAGCCGCCGCCGGTCGCCGCGTTGGGGCACGGAAAGCGCGACCTTGTGCCCCGCCGCTTCGCCCAGCGCCTCGGCCAGCAAGTCCCCTTCGGGCAACTCGCGATCGACCAGCACCG
>JAQVEQ010000221.1 GCA_028697875.1 Novosphingobium sp.
GTTTCGCCTGCGCGACGGAAAGCATTGCCCACCCCGATTTCAAGAAGGCCTTCTTCCGCGCCAATGCGCGCGATGCGGTGGCCAGCGTCCAGGTCGACCCGCGCCTGCCGGTGATCCCGGTCCGCGCATTGAAGAACAAGGGCACCGAGGAATTCACCGCAAAGCAGCGCGAGGTTGCGCAATTGCTCGACGACGGTCAGGTCGAGATGGGTGAGGCCCAGCTCCGGATCGAACACTACTGGGCCGGCGCCCTGCGCCGCGCGGTGATCGCCGGCGACGTGGAGAACGGCTCGCTCATGGCCGGGCAGTCGGTCGGCATGGTGACGAAGGAAGAGCCGGTCGCCGACATCATCGCCGAACTGATGGCGGAAAGCGAAGCGGCCCTGTCCCGGCGCTGATCGGTCCGCGCCGCGTGCGCGCGGCTGCCGGAGGTGCTATGTAACGTGGTTGCGCGGGCCGGGCCGTTCCCGGGGCTGCGCGGCACGGGAGTTATGACCATGGCGCATCCCCTATTGCAGTGGTTGGCGGCAGGCGGACCCAGCGTCCAGACCGGGTTCGGATGGCACATGCACGATGGCGGCTACATGACCGGCGGCGCATGGGGTGCCTGGGCGCTGGTCCACGGCATCTTCTGGTTCCTGCTCATTCTCCTTGTCGCGGTGCTGGCCGCCGTCATCCTGCGCGGACGGCCGGGCCGGGGCGACGGCAAGGACGGGGGCCAGCAATCCTCGGCGCTCGACCAGCTCGACGAACGCTATGCGCGCGGCGAGATCGATCGCGACGAATATCTCCAGCGCAAACGCGACATATCGGAACGATAGACGCGCTTTGTGCTATCGCCCCGGTCCGCTGACGATCTCCGTTGCGGGCCTCGGCTGGGAAAGGCAGACGATCCGCATGTGGTACCTTGCCGCGAAGGCCGCTATCTCGGGAATCCTCGTCGCCGTCATTTCGGAAGTGGCGAAGCGTTATCCCGGCTTCGGCGCACTGATTACCTCGATCCCGCTCGTCGCGGTGCTGGGCATGATATGGCTGTGGAAGGACCGGCCCGACCCGGAGAACATGGCCGTCTACGCGCAGGCTACCTTCTGGTTCGTGCTTCCGTCGCTGCCGATGTTCCTGCTTGTCCCCGTCATGCTCCGCCACGGGGCGAGCTTCTGGCTGTCGCTCGTCTGCGGGTGCCTGCTCACCGTTCTGCTATACGGTTTGCTGGCGTGGGCAGGGCCCCGGTTGGGCCTGAGGCTCTGACGCCCGGCTGCGCAGGGGCGGAAACCGGATACCGGCAGGCATCGGCGCTCGCGATGACGGGCGCTTCGCCGCATTCCGGACGCAAATGCCCGGCCTGCAACCTGTCTTAAACCATTAGGCCCTATGCTTTTGCGGTCGATTTCGGTTCCCGGTGCGCCATCGCTGGGTTACCATGTGTTGCCGTGGCAATTGGGGGAGGGCCGGATGGGCGGTTTTCTTGTAGCGTTGGTTTTCGTTGTCGTATTGTTCCTGCTGATGGGCGTGCGCGTCGTCAGGCAGGGCTATGTCTATACGATCGAACGGCTGGGCAAGTTCACGCTGGCAGCCGAACCGGGGCTGCACCTCATCATCCCCTTCATCGACCGCGTCGGGCAGAAGGTGAACATGATGGAGCAGGTGCTCGACATCCCGGGCCAGGAAATCATCACCAAGGACAACGCCATGGTCGGCGTGGACGCGGTGGTGTTCTTCCAGGTGCTGGACGCGGGCAAGGCCGCCTACGAAGTGCACAACCTCTACATGTCGATCATGGCGCTCACCACCACCAACCTGCGCACGGTGATGGGTGCGATGGATCTCGACGAAACGCTGTCCAAGCGTGACGAGATCAACGCCCGCCTGCTCAGCGTGGTCGACCATGCGACCTCGCCCTGGGGCGTCAAGATTACCCGTGTCGAGATCAAGGACATCCGCCCGCCGATGGACATTTCCGAAGCCATGGCGCGGCAGATGAAGGCCGAGCGCCTCAAGCGCGCCGAAATCCTCGAAGCCGAGGGCGAACGGGCCTCCAAGATCCTGCGCGCCGAAGGCGACAAGCAGTCGCAGATCCTCGCCGCCGAAGGGCGCCGCGAATCGGCCTTCCGCGATGCCGAGGCGCGCGAGCGCGAGGCCGAGGCGGAAGCGCGCGCGACCCAGATGGTCAGCCAGGCGATCGCCGAATCCGGCGCCCAGGCGATCAATTACTTCGTCGCTCAGAAATATACCGAGGCGGTGGGCAAGTTCGCCACTTCGCCCAATGCCAAGACCATCCTCTTCCCGGTCGAGGCGACCCAGCTCATGGGTACGCTCGGCGGCATTGGCGAACTGGCCAAGGAAGCACTGGGCAATGGCGGCGGGAGTGGAGGCGGCAATGCGCCGGGTCAGCCCGCGCCGCCGCGCCGCCCGGTCACGCCGCGGCCCAGCGTTCCGCCGTCGGCCGGGGGGCAGTGATGGACGGGCTGGACAATCTCGACCCGCATTGGGCCTGGCTGGCCATCGGGCTGATCCTCGCCGCCGCCGAAATGGCGGTGCCGGGGGTGTTCCTGATCTGGCTGGCCGGGGCCGCGCTGGTCACCGGCGTGCTGGCGTGGCTGCTGCCGATCGGCATGCCGCTCCAGATCGTGATCTTTGCCGTGCTGGCGATCGCCGCGGTGTTCACGGGGCGCAATTACCTGCGCCGGAACCCGGTGGAAGCGGCCGACCCCAAGATGAACCGCCGCGGCGCGCGGCTGGTCGGGGAAACGGCGGTCGTGACTCAGGCGATCGAAGGCGGCAGCGGGCGCGTCCACTACGGCGACAGCGAATGGATCGCCAAGGGTGCCGATACCGCACCCGGCACGCGGGTACGCATCACCGGCAGCGATGGCGTGGTGCTGCTGGTCGAACCTGTCGAGTAAGCGCGCTCAGGCCGAGGCCGAGGCACTGCCGAAGCGGCCATGCTTGCGGTAGCGGACCATCCAGCGGTCGAGGAACAGTTCCAGCGGCCTGGGCGTGATGCCCAGCGCCTTGAGGCCGGGCAATTCGCCCGACGGCACGTTGCCGGCCTTGAGCAGCTTCCACTGGTCTAGGCTGAGCGGCGCGCCGGGCAGCCACCCGGTCAGCGCGGCAATCGCGCCGGACACCGTATCGGGCAGTTCCACGAACATCCGCCCGCGCCCTTGCGCGGCGGCGATCATGCGGTTGAAGCTCGCCATGTCGATCGCCTCGGGACCGGCGATCTCGTAAGTCTTGCCGCCGTGCCTGGCGGGATCGGCCAGCGCCGCCACGACCGCGCGCGCCGCATCGTCGACATGGAGCGGCTGCAGCCGGGCCTTGGGGGCGAAGACGGGCAGGACCGGCATGGCCGCGACCAGCCCGGCAAACATGTTCACGAAGTGGTCGTCCTCGCCGAACAGCACGGAGGGGCGCAGGATCGCCGCTTCGGGGAAGGCGGCGCGGACGGCTCGTTCGCCTTCCGCCTTGGTCCGGGCATAGCGCACGTCCGATTCGGCGTCGGCCCCGATGGCGGACACATGGACGTAGGCCTGCACGCCCGCGTCCTTCGCCGCCTTGGCGGCCAGTCCGGCGCCGCTCGCCTGGACCGCGTCGAGATCGCCCGAAAAGGCACCGACGAGGTACACCGCCGCGTCCGCGCCGGCCATCAGCCGGGCGATGCTTTCGGGCTTCTTCACGTCGCAGCGGGCGAACTGGATCTGGCCCAGCTTGGCCAGCGGCTTGAGGCGGAAGCTGCGTTCCGGGTGGCGCGAGGCGACTCGCAGCCGCGCACCGCGCGCCAGCAGTTCCTGTGCCACGTGGGTGCCGAGCATGCCGCTGCCGCCCAGCAGCACTACCAATTTGCCGTCCAGCGGGTCCGTATTCGCCATGATATGCAGGTCCAGCCTGTAGTCGAGGTTGCAGGTACGAGCCTCGCCATGCCGCAAGCGGCGGCACATCGCAAGGCATGGTTGGCACACTGTTTTTCGAACCTGTACGAGAAGCGTTGACAAGCGTCTCAAAGGGGCGCTATCGGCGCGTCCCTACCTGCCGCGCAGCATCCGATGACCGCGCGGCCCGTGCCCAGATGGCGGAATTGGTAGACGCACCGTCTTCAGGTGGCGGCGCTCGCAAGGGCGTGGAGGTTCGAGTCCTCTTCTGGGCACCATCGATTTAAATCATTGAAATATATAGAGAAAAATGCAGAGATTGAGGACTCGCATTGGTTCTTTAAATCATTGTCTCTGCTTGTCTTTTCTCTGTGTTTCCGGTGATTTAGAGTCCCTGAAGGGGAGGAACCCCTCCGACTTCAGTCGGATACTGGCTTCAGCCATAGACTCGGTCGATAGCGTGTATCCTCGGCAAAAGTGAGACCGCCTGGAGGGCGTGAAGTCTCACTTT
>JAQVEQ010000222.1 GCA_028697875.1 Novosphingobium sp.
CAAGCGGCGGCGGCGCGGTATCGAATTGCAGCAGGGTCTTGCCCGCCGCAACGCGCTGATAGCCCCACTGGCGCACTTCGCGCAGGGGCCGGGTCCTGACTCCGCTGGCTTCGATCAGCGCGGCCAGCCGTTCGGCCTTGACCGCGCCGGACCCCTGCCAGTTGCCCAGACCGCCATCGCCGTGCTGCAAGGCCAGCAGCGGCGGCACCAGCATGGTCAGCATGGCCTCGATCGCCTGCGGCGGGTCGCGCCGGGTCGCGCGGTAGCAGGCGCTCAGTTCGACCAGCAGGGCAATCGCTTCCATCTGGTCGAGCGGGCTGCGCGACAGCACCCCGCCATCGTCGCCGACCAGGTCGCCCAGCGCGCGGATCAGCCCCGCTTCGCCGAACAGGCGGCGCGGGCGGCCATCCGGCAGCAACAGGCCCGCCGCCGCGATCGCCGCCCAGCCGGCCACTTCGGCCAGCCGGTCTTCCGCGCGGCCGACATTGCGGTCGAGCCAGCGCGCCGTGCCGACCATGGCCGCCAGCGCTTTCGCCCGCAACACCTTGTCCGGGCCGGACAGCAGCAGCGGTGCGTAGACGAACCAGTTGAGCAGCCGGTGCCCGGCATTGCCCACTTTCCACGCAGGCCCCTTGCCCGGCTTGGGATTGGCGTCCAGCCAGGCGGCGAGAATCCGTTCCGCCGTACCGGTGCACTGTTCGCGCGGGGCCGACGCCGCGAGGTCCGGCAGCCAGCGGAAGCCGTGGACCGTGCGTTCGAACGGCGGCGTCAGCTTGGCGGTGGGGGTGAAATCCATCTGCCCGATGGGGGCCTTGATGCCATGGACCAGGAAATGCCCCGCCCGCAGCGCCACGCCCGGCGCGCGATCGCCGACCAGCGGGCTTTCGACCGTTGCCAGCAGGCGCGGCTTGGCCGGTTTGCGGAAAGGAGAAGTCAGGGCCGATCCCGGCACGCCGAGGCGATAGGCCATCCGCATCAGCCGTTCGCCCGCCCCGAGCGAGGCCGGGGCGAATTCGGACAGGGCCAATGCGCGGCCCGGTTCGATCACGGTATCGGGCTTGTCACCTTCATCCGCCGGCTCTGCCTGGGCCAGCGGCTCTTCCGACCGAGCCAGGGGTATGGCCATCGTGTCCTCCACGCCGCGTGCAAGGTCGGCGTCCCGTTCGCCGCGGCGCAGCGCCAAATGCTCCTGCGTCGCGGCTTCGCTCATTCCCGCCCGCCTTTCAGCGCAACGATGTTGGGGGCATATCGATCCGGCCCGCCCTTGAAAGCCGCCGATCCGGCAACCAGCACGTCCGCCCCCGCATCGACGCATTGCCGGGCGATTTCGGGATTGACCCCGCCGTCGACCTCCAGGTGGATCGCCCGGCCGGACAGGTCGATCATCTTGCGCACGGCTTCGATCTTGCGCAACTGGCTGGCAATGAAGCTCTGCCCGCCGAAGCCGGGATTGACGCTCATCACCAGGACGAGGTCGATCTCGTCGATCAGGTAATCCAGCATCTTCGCCGGAGTTGCCGGGTTGAGCGAAATGCCCGCCTTCTTGCCCAGCCCCTTGATCGCCTGCACCGTGCGGTGGACGTGGGGCCCGGCTTCGGGATGGACGGTAATGATGTCCGCCCCCGCGGCGGCGAATTCCTCGAGATAGGCGTCGACCGGCGAAATCATCAGGTGGACGTCGAACGGCTTGTCCGACCACTTGCGGATCGCCTTGACCACCGACGGGCCGATCGTGATGTTGGGCACGAAATGCCCGTCCATGACGTCGACATGGATCCAGTCGGCGCCGGCTTCGTCGATTGCGCGCACTTCTTCGCCCAGCCGGGCGAAATCGGCGGACAGGATCGACGGGGAGATCAGGGGAACGGTGGCCATCTTGACTGTTTGCCCTATCTGCCGCCCCGTGCGCCCACAAGCGCGGGACGGCGCGTTTTCCACACACAATTGCGGCCCGGGCCGGGGCTGAACACAAGACTTCCTGCGAATTCAGTCGCTATTCAGTGCCCGTCGTATAAATACGCCCCGCAATGGAGAGACGACCGATCATTCGCAAACTGGCAACCGGGTCCACGCTGGCGCTGACGCTTGGCGGCATGGCTGGCGCCATGCCGCTGGCCGCCCAGTACCGCCAGGAAATCCCCAACGACATGCGCCAATGCGCCGCGGGCGCCGGGCCCGCCATCAAGGTGACAGTCAATGGCGTCCGTTCGTCCAGCGGCATGGTCCGGGTGCAGAGCTACCGCGCGACCGATGCCGACTGGATGGAAAAGGGCCGCTGGATCCACCGGATCGAAGTGCCCGCCCGCGCCGGGACAATGACGTTCTGCATGCCGCTGCCCGCGTCCGGCACTTACGGGATCGCCGTGCGCCACGACATCAACGGCAACGGCAAGACCGACGTGACCCGCGACGGCGGGGGCATGTCGAACAACCCGAGCATCAACATCTTCAATCTCGGCAAGCCGAGCTACAAGAAAGTGGGCGTGGCGGTGAACCAGGGCGTGACCCCGATCACCATCGACATGAAATACATGTAGCGCAGGCGCGCGGCCGCTGGCGCTGGGGCGCCTATCGCCCCCCGGTCACCTGCCGCACCAGCGCCAGGTCGGCCACCTTGTCGACATCGACTGCCGCCAGCCCGTCGGCGGCGGCCACGACCCGCGCCGCGATCCCGATCCTCTCGCCCAGCCGGGCCACGGCCTCGGCCAGGGTCAGCTTGCCGCGCAGGTAGTCCCACAGGACGCGCGGGCCCAGCCGGGCCGCGATCCGCCACGGGCGCTTGCGGTTCGCTTCCACTTCGCGCCACGTCGCGATCGCCGCTTCGGCGCGCGGGGTGGCGAGCAGGAACAGGTTGCAGCCCGACCATTGCCCGTCGGCAAAGGAGAGCCATGTGCGGCGCGTGCCGGGCACGGCTTGCTCCACCGCCTCGCGCCGGGCCAGCAGCACGGCGACATCGGCCCCGGCGGGACAATCGGCGACGAACTGGAGCACCCATTCCGGCTCCAGCAGGGCGTGGTCCGCGGTCGTCACCAGCATCGGCGCGCCCAGCAGGGCAAACCCGCGCGCGACACTGCCGCTGGGGCCGCTTTCGGGCGCGATCACCTCCGCGCCGAGCGCTTGGGCCAGGGCCACGACTTCGGGCGTATCGGCGGCCACGGCGATCCGTTCCGCCCCGGCGGCGGACAAGGCGGCATGGACGCGGGCGAGCAGCGGCACGCCGCCGGCTTCGGCCAGCGCCTTGTGCGCCACGCCTTCGGCCGCGGCGACGGGATCGACCGCGCCAGGGCGCGAACCGGCGAGAATCAGGGCGGGGGGCATTGTCACGGCTGCCTGCGCCGTTCGCGCCAGACCCGCCACAGCACGCCGGGCGCGGCGAGGATCGGATGCCGTTCGCGCCACGGGGTCAGGGCCACCTTGACGCCGGTGTGGCGCTCCACCTTCCACGCGGCATAGCGCGCCGCGCCGTCGAATGTCGCCGTCGCCCGGACCAGCCGCGCGAGGTTGTACGGCTTGCCCATGCGCCGCCGCGTGCGCCACCAGCGCCGGATGCGGGCGCGCTCCTGCGCCGGCATGGCAGGCGCCAGCCGCGCCCCGTCGCGCGCGAAGGCAATCCCCGCCGCCTCCAGCGCCAGCGGCAGCAAGCCGTCGAAATGGGCGGGATTGGCGGCCAGGATCGAATCCTCCCGCCCCGGCTTCTCCACCCGGAATTCCGCGCGGTAAGTGGCGCGGAACAGGGCGCGCCAGTAATCTTCCGGCAGCCCGCTCTCGGGGCCCAGGGCGATGGCCAGCCGCACCGCGGTGACCAGCGCCGCGACGATCGCCCCGCTCACCCGGTCGCGCGCGGCCCCGTCCCGCACCCAGGCCAGGGCGCAGGGCTGGACGAAGCGGGCCCAGATCGTCGTGTCGAGCAGGCTGCCCGATGCCGCCGCGTGGAACGTCGCCATGGCCATGGTCGCGACCTTGGCGCGCAGCACCTGCCCGTCATGGTCCCATTCGTGATAGCTGACGCGCGGCCAGATCCCGCTTTCGCGCGGACCCGGCAGCAGGACGTAGAAGTCGAGCACGCCCTCCAGTTCGCCGGTGCGCAAGTTGGACCCGTAGAACAGCACCGCCAGCGCCCCGCTTTCGCGCGCCAGCCTGGCCGCGAAGGCCCGCACCGGATCCGCCATCGCAGCGTCCAGTCCGGCGGAGACCCGCGTCTCCAGCGTTGCGTTCACGGGGCGATGAACTGGATCTTGGGGCCCAGGCCGAGGCGATAGCGCCCGCCGGGAAAAGCCTCGCCATCGAGGATGAAGCTGTCGTCCAGTTCCACCAGCGCTTCGTCGGTCGCGCCGCGATGCACGCCCAGCCGG
>JAQVEQ010000223.1 GCA_028697875.1 Novosphingobium sp.
GTCACGCCCTCATAATCGCGGCGCAACACGACATTGACGACGCCCGCAACAGCATCCGCGCCATAAATGGCCGAAGCGCCGTCGGTAACGATCTCGACGCGATCCACGGCGACGGCCGGAATCGCGCTCACATCGACCGCCGCATTGACGCCAGTGTAGCTCATGCGGTTGCCGTTGAGCAGCGTCAGCGTCGCATTGGGGCCAAGGCCGAGCAGGTTGACCGAGGAGCCGCCGTTGACGTTGACGTTGGCGGAGCCCTGATTGGTGCCGATGCCGGGATTCTGGCCGCCGCCGAAGTTGAGCGGCGAACTGCGAATGGCCTCGCCCAGATCGATTTGGCCTGCGCGTCGCATGTCTTCGGCGGTTATGGTCGAAACCGGAGCTGCAGGAGGCACACCGCGAATGCGGCTTCCGGTCACAACAATCTCGCTCTCGTCGTCGCCATCCGTCACCGATCCCGCGGTCTGCGATCGCCCCCGGATGATCACGGCTCTGTCGCGGAAGCGAGCGCGCAGGTTCGTGCCGGCCAGCAGACGCTCGATCGCCTGCCGTGCGGTGAGCGCGCCTTCGAGCCTGGGCGCGGGAACGCCGTTCACATCCTCGGCCGACGCATAAAGCTCCCAGCCTGCCTTGGCCGCGACGCTGCGCAGCGCATCACCCAGATCCTGGGCCTGGAGGTCGAACTGATAGGTTTGGTCGCTCTGCGCCAGCGCCGACATCGGAAACGTCGCCATCGCGGCGCCCGCCAGCAGCGCCGCCAGCCCGTGAAACCGTTTCTCCGCCATAATTCCCCCTGGTGATCATGAGCGTATGCCGGTCGGCTCGCTCTTGATCGGGGTATCGACGCAGATTGCGGGGTTGCCGTCAGTCACCCTTCGCAAAATATTTCATGGGCGATGCTATTGGGGCCGGAGATGGATGCCATCGGCCCTGCGGGAGATGCGAAGCCGGAACAGCTCGGCGATCCGGCTGGCGAACCTGTCCGTCTCGGTTAGCTGGAACCGCCCTGACGCCGTGAGGTTCGCAAGCTTCGGGTCGTCGAGGATGATCGGCGTTTTCGCATAACGATTGGCTTCGCGGATCAGCTCGCCGAGCGGGATCGTGCGATATTCCACCCATCCGGTCGGCCAGTCGCGTGTATCGGCCGTCGGCGCCGTGACCACCCGCGGCGCGAAATCGCCTCCCGCGTAGAGGACGGGATGGTCGATCGTGAGCGGCATGCTCTGGCTTTGCCTATTCGTGGACGTGTCACGTGCCTTCACGCTGGCCGAGCCCGACCGCAAGCGCAGTTCGACATGGGCATTCCCGTCCATTCCGACATCGATCGCCCCTTCGGCCGCGACGACATGGCCATTACCGGCCTGAATCGTGAAGGGGCGCGGATCGGCCGCCACGACGAAGCGCGCGCGGCCTTGGCGCAGCAGGGCGCGGCGTTTGCTCCGGTCGATCGCCACCTCGACCCGGCTGTCGGTGTCGAGTGTCACCAGCGATCCGTCCGTCAGCGTGAAACGCCGGATATCTCCATGCCCCGTCGCATAGGTCTCGGCCCGGGCCGGCGACAAGAGCGACGGAAGCGGTGATTCCGGGAGGAGCCCGACGGTCAGCGCAACCATTGCCGCCGCCGCTATCGCGCCGGTCGCCCATCTGCGTCCAGTTCGGCTGGTCCCTGCGGGTGCAACAGGAGGCGCCCGATCGTTGGCTGGGAAGGCATGGATCGTGGCCCCAGACGAACCGGCTCGCGTCTTGCGGTCGGGCCGATAGAGGGCCGGGAAGGATTGCCCCAGAAACTGTTCAATGCGCTCGCGCTCGGCGGGCTTCATCGGTGCCACCAGCATAGCATTGGCGAACGCCTCGGCGTTGGTCTTGGATGCGTCGATCCAGGACTGGAATTCGGCGAGCAGCGCTTCTGTTGGCGTTTCCTTCAACCGGAAACACCAGGCTGCCGCTTCGAGATCGGTTGATGACGAGGCTTTGCCGGCCGGCCACTCTTCGTCGCTCATCGATGATCCTTCACCGCGGCGGCGACGATCGCGATCGCACGCACCATATGATATTGCACTGTCGCCATGCTGATCCCGAGCTGTTCGCTGATCTGACTATAGGTGAGTTCCTCGTCCCGGCTCATCACAAAGACCCGGCGCGTCTTCTCGGGCAGATCATTGACCGCCTGCTCGTAGATGCGCAACAGGTCAGCCGCTTCGAGATTCAGTGTCTGTTCGGGTGGCACGCTCACATCGCGCTGCTCGTCGAGAGGAAAAATCACGATATTATTGTCGCTCGCGCGACGGCGCGCGCGGTCAATCAGCAGGTTCCTGGCGATGCGCCTGACAAACGCCGCCGGATTGGCGAGGCGCGACGCCTGCGCGCTGCCGGCCGCCCGCGCGAATACTTCCTGCACCAGATCGGGCGCGACGTCATGTCCCGCCCGCCGCCCCAGATAGCGCAAGAGCGACCTCTGTTCGGTGCGAAACGTCTCGTCCAGACTGGTCGCCGAAGATCCTTCACAGGCAGTCTCGAAGACGTCGACAGGGCAGTTATGCGCTCCCGACGAGACAGAAAAGGGAGGCCGATGGCGGCGAAACGGCGGAGCGGACGATGGCATGTGAAGCTTCCCGGGCAGCAGCGCATGATGGCCGGGAAGCCGGCCATTACACTTCCAACGCTGTGCCGCCGTCAGGCAATCCTGAAGGATGCCCTTGTCCGATACGGCCGCCTGTCCCTGGCGGACCGGCGTTCTTGATGCCTGGCGCGAACGATCGCCGGACCATTCGCCTCGCGTCCCGAACATGGCGGGAGCGAACCGGGAAGGCAAGTCAGAGGTTCGTCGCCGCAGACAGTTACGTGATCAAGATCCCGAGATGTTGACTTGCTGGCACGAAGTGTGCGGCTGACATCGAATATCGGACGGAGACAATGCATGCAGGAGAACGAGCAGTTACTGGTTGTCTTGACCGCCGATATTGTCGCGGCACAAGGTGGGCAAGGCTGGCGGCAAGCCGGAGCGCAAGAAACTCGGCATCGCGCTCTGATTTCGCGCGCCGGGAAGGCAGTTTGCAAGCCTGGCGCACCTCGACGTGCTCCTGCCCCTTGCGAAGCTTCCAGATCGCGGCATTCAGAGTTCCAATTAGCGGATTGCTGATTTCCAATCAGCCGGTATGGGTAGTTCCCAACTGTCGGGGATTCGGAGATGGGATGTTCAAGCGGTTTGTAGAGCGCCGGGCGGAGGAAGCCCTTTCGGATACGCCTGTGGTCTTGATCGTGGGGCCACGCCGGGCCGGCAAAACGACGCTCGTCCGAAAAATGGGCGAGGCCGGCCGAACCTATATCACACTCGACGACCAGACAGTTCTGGACGCTGCCCAATCCGACCCGGCCGGCTTCATCCGGGGCTTGGACAAGGCGATCATCGACGAGATCCAGCGCGCGCCCGACCTGCTGCTGGCGATCAAAAAGACGGTCGACGAGGATTATCGCCCGGGCCGGTTTCTCCTCACGGGCTCAGCAAATGTGCTGACCTTGCCGCGGGTCGCGGACAGTCTGGCTGGACGGATGGAAACCATCCAGATGTTGCCACTAGCCAATGCCGAGATCGAGGGCCGGAGCCCAAGCTTTCTGGAGCGCCTCTTCGAGGGGAAGCTGCAAAATCAGCCAACGGCCATCGTCGGCGACGATCTCGTCCATCTTGTCCTGCGCGGAGGCTTTCCCGAAGCAATCGCCCGCGACAGCGAGCGGCGGCGGCAGGACTGGGCACGGTCCTATCTGACCTCGATCCTCACCCGCGATCTGCGGGACATCGCCGAGGTGGAGAAGCTGACGGAGCTTCCGAAATTCGTGCGGCTCCTGGCGGAGCATTCAGGCCAACTGGTAAACTATTCGCAACTCGGCGCCGGCATCAATGTCAGCCACAAGACGGGACAGCGCTATGTCGGCCTGCTCGAACAAGTATTCCTCATCAGGGCGGTGCAGCCCTGGTTCACCAATGCGCTGAAACGCATCGTGAAGACGCCGAAGCTGCATTTCCTTGATTCCGGCCTGCTGGCCAGCGCGCGCGGGTTGACTTTCGACAGGATAAAGGCGGATCGCGGGGCATTCGGCGGACCATTGGAGAGCTTCGTGTTCTCCGAAGTGCTGAAGCTGATGACGGCTTCGGACCTTCGGCTGACGCCGTATCATTTCCGGGACAGGGACATGCGCGAGGTGGACATCGTGCTGGAGCGCGATGACGGGAAGATCGCAGCCATCGAGGTCAAGGCCAGCGCGACGGTCAAGGCCGGTGATTTCAACGGCCTGCGAGCATTGGCGGAGACCCTTGGAGATCGCTTCGCCTTTGGCGCCGTTCT